>JAUHXX010000009.1 GCA_030426825.1 Bacteroidia bacterium
AGGAATGGAATGAATGATTTCTAATAAATCCTGTGCGTTGATTGTTTCAATGGTATAGTCATTTGAATCTAACAGATAACTTACTGAATCTACATCAACGTCTCCTTGATATTTTTTTGCTTTTCTATAAGCATCAAGAGAAGTATTTACCATAATTCTTCTAACCCAGCCCTCTAGAGAACCTTTGTTCTCAAAATTCGGAAGCTTGTTGAATATTTTGATGAAACCATCTTGTAAAACATCCTGAGCTTCTTCGTAGCTATTGGCATAACGGAGGCAAACCCCCATCATTTTCTTAGCAAACATGTCATAGAACTTTTTCTGAGCAACTGTACTACCGGAGACACACTCTTTAACTAACTGTTCGTCCGTCATATTTACTCTTTCATTCATTAAGACTAAAGTAAGGATTTAAAAGTTGCACGCTTGTTAAAGAAATTTATTTTTTAGCTATCTTTGATCGCTCGCAAAACACATGAAAAAATAACTTCTATTGAATTAATGAAACTCCGCTTCCTTTTATTTATAACCCTTTTGGCGGTTTCATTGATGTCTTTTTCAAAGGGAAAGAAAATTAAACCCGGCCTGTGGTATGGTAGTTTTAATTTAGCCGAAAATGTAAACCTTCCGATTTTATTTGAAGTTAAAAAAGCTAAGCCTAGCTTTCAAATTAGTATTATTAATGGACAAGAACGAATTCATTTGAAGGACATTCAGTTCTATGAAGATTCTTTAATAATCCCCTTCCCTGCATTTGCTTCAGAATTTAGAATTCAGGTTTTATCTAAAAATAATGTAAAAGGAAACTGGTATAATTATGCTAAGAAAGGCAACTACTTTTTACCCTTTGAAGCGAACAACATAATTAAATCAAGATATCCATCAGATGAAAACAGTGTGGAAATTGCCGGTAAATGGGAAGTAACATTTGATTATGAATCGAACCAACCCGAAAAAGCAATCGGTGTTTTCAAAGACGGATCTTATCATTGCGGGTACGGAGGTAAATCTGACAATATTGTTATTGGAACATTTTTAACTGAAACTGGAGATTATAGATTTCTTGAAGGGGCAACAATCAAAGACAGTCTTTATTTATCAACTTTTGATGGTTCACATGCTTTTTTGTTTTCAGCTCGTTTTAAAGAAGATACACTTTGGGGTGAATTCAGATCTGGTAAACATTATCAAACTACATGGTTTGCTGTTAGAAATGAAAATTTCGAAATAGGTAATCCTGACTCTTTAACTTATATGGTTTCTAAAGAGCAAATTCAATTTTCTTTACCTAATGTAGATGGTGGAACTTTTAATTATCCTGCAGATGCTCAAAAGGATAAAGTAACGCTCATTCAAATATTAGGAACATGGTGTCCGAATTGTTTAGATGAAAGTCAATATTTAAAAACATTAAAATCAACGCACGGAGATAATCTTGATATTATTGCTGTTGCTTTTGAAACTCAAAAAGAACTACCTGAAAAAATTGAAAAAATTAATAGCTACAGAGCCAACTTAGGCTTAGACTATACTTTTCTAGTGGGTGGATCAGCATGTAAATCTTGTGCATCAGATTTATTTCCAACACTCAACGAAATCATTTCCTTTCCGACATTACTATTTATCGACAAAAAAGGGGAGGTAAGAAAAATCCATACAGGATTTTCTGGACCTGGAACAGGTCAATATTACGAGTCATTCGTTTCTAGCACTGATGCTTTTGTAAAAAGCCTTATAGAAGAATAGTTAACAAGGAATTTTATCTACCCTTCTTTGGTGTCTTCCTCCTTCAAATTCTGTTTCAATAAAAGCACTAACCATTGCCAACCCTTTTTCAACTGAAATAAACCTAGCTGGAAGAGCTAAGATATTCGCGTTGTTATGTTGTCTTGCCAATTCAGCTAATTCAACATCCCAACATAAAGCAGAACGAACTCCTTTATGCTTGTTCACAGTCATGTTTATTCCATTTCCACTTCCACAAATTACGATACCAAACGTATTTTCGTTTTGCTCTACAAAATCGGCAACAGGATGTCCATAATCAGGATAATCAATACTCTCAGTTGAATGACAGCCAAAATCCTTCAAAGTAAACCCTTTAGATTCCAAGAGTTTAATAACCTCTAATTTTAACTCGTAACCTGCGTGATCGCAACCGATAGGGATAATTTTATTCATGACTCGTTTTTAACAAAGTTAAGCTTAAGTTTTAAGGCAAAAAAAGGTGCTGTTTATAATTATTAACATCTTTTTTAGATAATTCCTATCTTTAGAGTGTACAAGGCTTTCGAGTAAAATAGTTTTTAACACTAAAATGAAATTAATGTTAACAAGAGGTGAAGTAAATTGTAATACTTTCTCTAAATAAACTTTGATACTAAAATTTTTATTTCAGGTATAATTAAAGTTGAATAAGAGGCTAAAAGTTAGCGAGAAATTACAGACGACTTGTTGACAGAAAAAGAGGGGTAAAATAGAAAAAGAAACAAACAACCTAAAATTTAATCATCTTTGTTGATAACATGAAAACAAGCTGATTTAAAGAACATTAATAGTGATTAAATGTTAACAACAGTATTCAAAAGAAATGTATAAGTAATAAATCATAACAATTGTCCCAATCTTATCAACATATCAACAGCCCTAATAATAACAGTAATAAGTCTCTCTTTCTTAAAAAAATAATTTATTGTTTATTATTAAGTAGTTTAAGTTTAGTTGGGTTTGGTCAAAATGAAATCAATCCGAATGGAAAGAATATTTTCTATTATCCAAGCGGAGAAAAAGCTAGTGAGGGATATTTCAAAGACGGAAAACCAATTGGGTTATGGAAGAATTATTTCGAGTCCGGAAAATTAAAATCTGAAGGTTTTAAAAAAGAAGGATTATCTGATAGCATTTGGAAATTTTATTCAGAATTGGGAATGCTTCAATGGACCTATTCGTATGAAAATGATTTAAAAAATGGTTGCGCCATAAAATATGATTCCTTAGGGAACAAGGTACAGGAGTCTTATTTCATAGATGGTGTTAAGCAAGGAGAGGAACTTCATTTTTTTGCTGATGGATCAATAAAACGGCAATCAAATTTTATTGATGGAAAGGAGTCAGGAACTGCTCTTGAATTCAATGAAAGTGGTATTGTAGTGAGTGAAGAGGAGTATCTGAACGGATATTTGAGAAATATTGAAAAATTCAATCAATTAGACGAGGATGGAAATAAAACTGGTAAATGGAGAGAGTACTATGATAACGGAAAGTTAAAAAGTGAAATGTCTTACAAAGATGGTTTGTTAGATGGTACTTCGAAGCAGTTTGATAAGGATGGGAAACTGACTGACATTAACCAAATGGAAAATGGAAATGTAGCCTCAGATCCTGGAGGAGTTGTAATGATTGATCTTTATAAAGAATACCATAATAATGGAAAAGTAAAGTTGGTCGGTGGATACAAAAAAGGGTTAAAGTCGGGAATATTTAGAGAGTATGATAGAGAAGGCAATTTAATTAATGGATTTGTATATGTCAATGATACTTTGGTTTCTGAAGGAATGGTTGAGGCTGGTGGGATATTTGTCGGAGAATGGGTTACATATTATCGCAATGGCCAACCAAAATCAAAAGGAAACTTTGTAGACGGTAAAAAAGACGGAGCTTGGGTGTTTTACTATGAAAACGGTAAAAAGGAACAGAGTGGACAGTTTAAAGAAAATGTTGTAACAGGTATGTGGACATGGTATTACGAAAATGGTCAGATAAAAAAAAAAGAGTATTTCAATCGAAAAGGATTATTGGAAGGTGAACAAATAGAATATGATTCGTTAGGTAATGAACTCTCTAGAGGTGAGTATTATAATGGAAATAGAGAAGGCGCTTGGTTTTATCATGTTGGCGACTTCAAAGAAGTTGGTTCATTTTTAAGTGGCCAAGAAGATGGTATTTGGAAGCATTACTATAAAAATGGAAAATTGGCTTTTGTCGGTGAATATAATGAAGGTGAGCCCAAAGGAAAGCACATTTATTATCATAAAAATGGAATAAAAAAACGCGTTGGAAAATATGCTGGTGGTTTAAAACACGGCATTTGGAGAGAATATGATAATAAAGCTGAGCTTATAGAGACCATTCAATATAAAAGAGGTGAAACTTTTAAAATAAATGGTTTTAAAATAAATGAAATTTATTCAGAAAATTAATGCCCCAAACAGGACCAATCATTAAGAGAAAAAGACCACTCGAGTTGTTCGAAATTTATCGGATAGTTAGTCTTGTTTTGGTTCCAGTACTCGTTCTTTTTTTGGTGTTTGAAAAACAATTTGGTTTAACCTTTAGTTTTTATCAAAAAGCAGTATTAATTTACTGTGTTTTTACTTTGACTCTTCTTCAAATTATTTGTCTAAATAGTTTGTTTAGAAAACATTTTCATTACGCCCATTATTTATTTCAAGCAGGAGTTATTGTCTTGGTTTATATTTGGTTTTTTGATAATCCAGGTTTGGTTGAAGCTTCCAGTCTATTATTGGCTTCATTGATTTTGTCGGTTACTTTAATCAATCCTTTAGCCTCTCTAGTTTTTGGAATAGGATCAGTATTGTCTTTTCTATTGATAGGTGCGGTTTTCAATGTTTTTTATTTGGAATTGACGCTTATTTTATTTTCCGGACATTTAATTGTAACGGTTGTAAATTATTGGAGATTCAGCATTTTTAATGATTTAAAAACTGCACGAAAATCTTTTAAAAGTATTTTTGATACTGCCAGTCAAAAGACATTCGTTTTAGATGAAAACTTTCATATTTTAGAATTAAACGAAGGTGCAGAAAAATACCTGTATAAGAATCAAATAGAAAGCTTTGAAAATACACCATTTGAATCTTTAATGGGTTTTGAAACCGAAGCATGTGCAAATAACTTTTTCAACTCAATTGAAGAATGTGATAGTGTTGGTCAGTCTAAATTTATAGCCAATTGTACTTTATTAACTGATGGTGCTGCAATTCCGAAAGAGTTTAATTTAAAGAAAACTAAATTTTTTAATCAAGATGTTTATGTAGTAACGGTTCGTGTTATCGCAGAACAGAAAAAATTTGAAAACGAACTTTTAACTCATAAAGAAAACGTCAGTCAAATATTGAATAATATTGAATCATTTGTATTCAACATTTCTTTTGATAAAACGGAACGATTCAAGCACAAGGTAAACTATGTTTCACAAAAAGTTTGGGATGTTTATGGTTATTCGGTAGATGAATATATTGCTTTAGTAAAGAGTGAGCGCATATCAAAAGACCGACACCCAGATGACATAGATAAAATTAATCAACGCTTTGAAAGTTTAGTAGCAAAAGGTGGTGGAGATGATCAGTGGCGATTCAGAATGAAAGTGAGAGGTGAGTACAGGTGGATTGAAGAAAAAATCAATATTCAACTTGTTGAGGATAGTTCTTTTATTTCGGTTTTTGGAATTGTAAAAGACGTTACAGAAGAGGTCTTGGCCCAAAGAGCGTTACAAGAATCTGAGCAAAAATATAAACAGCTTTTTGAGTCAAATTTAGCAGGGGTTTATAAAACGCATTTTGATGGTAGAATTCTGGATTGCAACTTGGCCTTTGCCCAAATGTTGGGCTATGATACAGCAGATGAATTGATCGGTACCCAGGTAGAAGACCTCTATATTAATAAAGAAGAGCGAAAAGCATACATTGAATTATTAAGACATAAAAAAGGTTTGAATAACTACATCTCTACTTTGAAAAGAAAAGATGGAAGAAGATTAATTCTAAATAATAATGTTTCAATAATTAAAGAAAATTCTGATACGTTTAATGTGAGTGTAGGAACTGTGGTAGACGTCACTTCTTTGCATGAAACAAGTCTTGCTCTAAAGTACAGTGAAGAAAAATATCGAATGCTTTTTGAGGATTCTGGAAACGCCATTTTATTAATGATGATGAATGGTGAAGAGTCTATGATTGTAGATATTAACACCAGGGGAACAGACCTTTTTGAGTATCCAGAAAATGATATCATTGGTAAAACAATTGCTTCACTTTCTTCTGAAAAAGAAAAATTCAGTCAAGATCTAACTTCAGTTTTTAAGGAGCTAGAAGAAAAGGGTAGGGCTGAGCGAGAATGGGTGTTTAAAAGAAAAGACGGTATAGATTTTCATGCTGAGGTCGCCTTTGTTTTTGTCAATTTGGATAATGAAAAACTATTGCAATTAGCGATTAAAGACATTTCTGAAAGAAAGCAGTATGAGAAGGAAATTCTTGAAAGTAGACTGAGCTTTAAAAACATTGTAGATCAGGCACCTGCAAGCATATTTATCTTCACCAATGAGATGCTCACCTATTTAAACCCTCGAGGAGAGAAGCTTTACTTAGAGGTAATGAAAAGTAAAGGGAAAAAGATGTATAACATATTTCCTGAACACACACATTATCTCATTAAAGACATGATTGTTGAAGCAAACAACAACATTCCGTCATATACTGAAATTGCCCTTGCAGATGAAAAAAGATATAGCATCAATGTAGTAAAAACAGTGTATAATCAGAAACCTGCACATATCTTCATTCTAAACGATATTTCATTACAAAGTGAATACAACATACAAAAGCTGAGAGCCGAGCTCGCAGAAGAGACGAATGCATCATTACAAGAAGAAATTGTTAAGCATAAACAAACGCAACAATCACTATTAGACTCTACCGCAAGATTAAGAGCATTATTCGAGAGTACTTCAAACCTTTATATTTTATCAATTGATAAAAATGCAACCATAGGCTCGTACAATTCAAAACTTAAAAAAGGATTAAAAGAGCTCTTGCATTATGATGTTAAAGAAGGAGATAATTTCGTTGATATTTTTCCTCAAGAAGATTATGCGAAAAAAGTGTTGTTGAATAGGTTTAACAGGGCCCTAAACGGTGAAACTTTAGAGATGGTCGCACACTTTCCTTCTAAAGCAGGCAGAGAAGTTTGGATGCAGTGTTTTATGAACCCAATTGAGGTAGAAGGTGAAGCTGTGCGTGAAATTTCTTTTATCGCGCATGACATTACTGAGCAGATTGAGAACAAACGAAAAATTGTTGAGAGTGAAGAGAACAACAGAGCGATTGTTTTAGCTGTACCGGATGTACTGTTTAGAGTGAACAAAAAAGGTATTATAACCGACTTTAGGCTGTCAGGCGAATCGAATGTTACCGCTTTTGAAAAGTTGACGAAATCAAACAACTTAATTGGCGAGAAAATAACAGATGTCATTATCAACAAAAAAATTGGAGAAGAAATTGTTGAGAATGTGAATAAGGCGCTTTTAGAAAATGAGCTGATTTCTCATAACATGACACTCTATCTAGACGAGTCTGATAAAAACACCAAAATTCATTACGAGAACCGTTATTCAAAAATGAATGATGATGAAGTGGTAATCATATCGAGAAACATCACTGATACGATTGAATATGAAGAAAAATTGATAGAATCTGTTAAGGAAAAAGAAATTCTATTGAAAGAGGTGCACCATAGAGTGAAGAACAACTTGCAGGTGATTAACAGTATTCTTAATTTACAATCTTCTTATGTAAAAGATGATGAAACATTACAGATAATTATTGAGAGTCAGAACCGAATTAGGTCTATGTCTTATATTCACGAAAGCCTTTATCAGACAAAGGATTTTTCATCTATCAATTTTAATGATTATATCAGCAATTTGGTTCAAAACCTGGTGCATTCGTACGATATTCATTCAGATAAAACTAAACTCACCTTAAAAATCGATAAAGTTGAATTAGCACTTGATCAGGCCATTCCTTGCGGATTAATATTGAATGAATTAATTACAAACTCCCTGAAATATGCTTATCCTGAAGATAAAAAAGGAGAAATAAAAATTACGGTTCAAGAAAGCAAAGGAAAGGTGAGTATTTCGGTTCAAGATTTTGGAGTTGGCTTGCCAGAGAATTTCAGTATTCAAGATTCTGACTCTTTAGGATTAAGTTTGGTAGACACACTAATTGACCAATTAGACGGAGAGTTAATTCTGAAAACAGAAAGCGGAACAGAATTTTTAATTATCTTTGAAAAGCAAGAAATCTAAATATGCCTAAGACCAATGTATTAGTTGTTGAGGACGAGAGTATCGTTTCTAAAGACATTCAACACAGCTTGAAAAAGTTAGGTTATAATGTTGTTGGCGCAGCTTCTACTGGTGAAAGAGCCTTCGAACTTGCCTCTTCAGAAAAACCAGACATCATTCTAATGGATATCATGTTAAAAGGTGATATCAATGGAATAGAGACGGCGTCAAGAGTAAAAGAAGAATTGCAAATTCCTGTGATTTATTTAACGGCTTATGCTGATGAATCAACTCTTGAAAAAGCGAAGGTAACGGAGCCTTATGGCTACATTATCAAGCCCTTTAAAGAGGTAGACCTGCATACATCAATCGAAATGGCTTTATACAAATTTTCTAAGGAGAAAGAGGTATTAAAAGCTAGAGATTTATTCTACTCAATAATTGAAAATAAAGATTCGAAAGGATTTATTTTCGTGAAGTCTAAGAGTAGGTTGGTAAAAATAAAAACAACAGATATTTATTTTGTTGAAGCCCTGAAAGATTACGTTGTAATTAACACTTTAGATAGTCGATATACAATTCATTCAACAATGAAAGATATCGTGACGAAATTAGATCAAGACAACTTCATTCGTGTACACAGATCGTTTATTGTAAGACTAGATAAGATTTCTTCAATTGAGTACCCGAACTTGCACCTAGAAAATGATAAGAAAGTCATTCCAATTGGTGGATCATTCAAAGACGACTTGATTAAAAAACTAAACCTACTTTAGGTTATACTCTTTTTTGAGATCGTAAACATCACGAATTAATTCATTTACTTCTTCTGGATTTGTTCCGTCATACATTCCTCTAATTCTTCCGTCAGGATCTATTAACGCAAAGTTTTCTGTGTGCACAAAGTCAGATTCTCCTCCGTGATCAAAGTTAGGATCTGCCTCATCCGGAACAACTAAGTACGATTTTCGCGCCATTAAATACAAGTCTTTTTTTGTGCCTGTTAAAAACCACCATTTTTCAGGATTCGCGTCAAAACGCTCGGCATATTTTAACATGACTTCAACGCTATCAATTGATGGGTTCACTGTGTGGCTTAAAATTAAAAAGTTGGGGTCATCAGCAAACTCTTGTTGCACTCTGGTTAATTGATGTGTCATTTTAGGGCAAATACCTCCGCATGTTGTGAAGAAAAAGTCGGTCACAAAAATAGAGCCTTTTACATCTTGTTTGGTAATGGTATCACCTAATTGGTTTAGGAAAGCAAAGTCAGCAATAACATGGTCTTTGTTGACGTATTGAATGCTTGGGTCAACTAATAAAGGGTTAATATCTGAGGGATTATAAACCTTTAAGGTGTTGTTTTTACTTCTGTTTACATCAGACTCTGGGTCGTCTGCAAAATGTTTGATATTCAATAATCCCGCAATGGTAATTCCTATTACGACAATAATTAAAAAAGCTACGATTCTATATTTCATTATACTCTAATTCCACTTATACAAACATCATCTACTTGCTCAATTCCTCCTTTCCATTGTTGGAAAGTTTGGTCTAAAATTACTTTTTGTTCTTCGACAGATTTATCCGAGATATTAATTAATAAATTCTTGAGTGTTTTGTACTTAAATTTTTTGTTCTTTTCTCCACCAAATTGATCCGCGTATCCATCAGTGAATAGATAGACCATATCCCCTGGGCTCAGTTCAAATGAGCTATTGACAAACGGTGTATCAATTGCATATTTGCCAATGGGCCTCTTTGTAGCTTTGGTTTCTTTTAGTTCTTTATCGTCAGCTTTTATAACCCAAAGCGGGTTGTTTGCTCCTGCGTAGTCCAATAAAATGTTTCCATTTTTAAGTGAAGTTATTTTTACTAAAGAGATGTCCATACCGTCTTTAAGTTCACTATCACTTTTTTCGAATGTTTTAACCACAATTTTCGTAATTTCTTCGAGTATTTCTGAGGGCTGATAAATCCCAAGCTCATTCACTGCTTTATTCAATGCGTTTGCACAAATTACGCTTACCATGGCGCCTGGAACACCGTGTCCGGTGCAGTCTGCCACAGCAAAAAGAGTAGACTTTTGTTGATTTTCAACTATATCTTCTATCCAATAAAAATCCCCGGCAACAATATCTTTAGGGAGATAATAAACAAAGCTTTTACTGAAGTTGTTTTTAATGGTTTGGTCAGTAGGTAAAATGGCTTCCTGAATCCGTTTGGCATATGTGATGCTATCAATGATTTCAGAGTTTTTAGTTTGTAACAGTTGATTGGTTTTTTCAATCAATAAGGCCGCTTTTTTACGTTGTTGACTTCCCCTAAAAAGCAAGAAGATGATGACAATCAAAGCAATCACAATACTCAAAGACAAGCCCGTCCAAAAGCGTTGTTCTTTGACTTGCATGGCAATTTCAGCCGATTCTTGTTCGTGTTTGAGCGCTAAATTTAAAGAATCTTGAATTTGTTTAGATTCCATTTCATTTTGAATACCTAATAACTTTATTTCTTCATCTTTATTCAAGCTTTGTAAACTATCTCGCAATGCGATATGCTGCTTATAATAGTTGAACGCCAGATTACTTGCGCCTAATCCATCATACCCTTTTGAAACTAATATAAGCGCATCTCTCTCCACATCTTTTGCACCGGCCATTCTGCTTAATTCTAAGGCTTTTAATCCAGAATCTACCAGAGCTGTGTAGTTCTTTTGAAGCTCATAAACAAACAACATGTAAACCATGGTCTGGCATTGTCCATAGATGTCATCAGTGCTTTTCCAGTAATCTAAACTCGCTCGAAAACGCCTTAGCGCTAAAGGATAGTTTTCTAAATCTTCATAGCAAAGTATACCAAGGTTTTCATTTGCAATCGCAACCCCCTTATTATTTCCTAAAGAATCGCACATATCAATTGATCGTTCAAAATAACTCACTGCTTTAGAACTATAACCTTGGTATTGATTTAACAAACCATAATTATTATAAAGTCGTGCAATTTTTTCTAAATCATTTTGTTTTTGATAAATGGATAGGGCATTGTCATAGTTCTCTTTTGCTTTTTCAAACTCAAATTTCACATGATACACCACCGCAATTTTTGAATAGCATTCTGCCAACAAAGTCTCGTCTTTATTAAGTTCTGCAAGGGTTTTAGCTTTAAAATAAACCTCTAAAGCTTCTGCATGTCTTCCTCTTTCTCTGGCTAGCCAGCCGGCATCTAACAATACAGAAGCTTTGAGCTGATAGTCTTCAACTTTATTGGCTAAGGTTAAGGTTTTTTGAAAAAGACTATCTGCTTGAACTAATAATCCTTGATTGTAAAGGCAGTTGGCCCATAGCTGTTTGTTTTCAACAAGTTGATCAAGAGAGGATTTTGAAATCGAGTTTAGGCTGTCCTCTTTTCGTAAATAGATGAGCGCCTTGTTCCATTCATCTTGCTGATAATAACTTTGTGCAATAACACGAAAAAGTGTTTTTTGCTTTTCAAGTTGAGGTGAGTTTTCAAGTTGACTAAATGCTATATTTCTTGCAGAATCAGGATATGCCTGCGTCAATTCAAGTAAATCTTTTTGCCCAAAAGCGCAAAAATTAAAGAATAGCAAGATGAAAACAGAAATTCGCATTAGGCTGTGAAAATACGAATTTCCAAGGACTACTTTTCAGTAATACTTACCCCAATGCTTAATTCAGCAAGCTGCTCTTCGTTAAGTGTTGAAGGTGAATCAATCATCACATCTCTACCCGAATTGTTTTTAGGGAAAGCGATATAATCTCTAATTGATTCTGAACCACCCATAGTCGCCACTAATCGGTCAAACCCGAAAGCGATACCACCGTGAGGAGGAGCACCGAATTCAAAAGCATTCATTAAGAAGCCAAACTGTTTTTTAGCTTCTTCATCAGAGAACCCTAACAACTCAAACATTCTTGCTTGTAATTCTTTGTCATGGATTCTGATAGAGCCTCCACCCAATTCAACACCATTCATGGCTAAATCGTATGCGTTCGCTCTTACTTTTCCTGGATCTGTATTGATTAAATCAAAATCTTCAGCTTTTGGAGAAGTGAACGGATGGTGCATAGCATGATATCTCTCTGTTTCTTCATCCCACTCTAAAAGAGGAAAATCTACTACCCATAACGGAGCGAAAACGTTCGGATTTCTTAATCCTAATTCATTTCCCATGTGCAAACGAAGTTCGTTCATTTGACTTCTCACTTTATCTGTTTCACCAGACATCACTAATAATAAATCTCCTTTTTCGGCTCCAGCAGCTTTTGCCCATTCAGCTAAGGCATCCTGATCAAAAAACTTATCTACAGATGATTTAAAAGTACCGTCTTCATTGCATTTGCAATAAATCATTCCCATTGCACCAATTTGTGGACGTTTTACCCAGTCAATTAGTTTATCCAATTGCTTTCTGGTGTATCCAGCACAATCTTTAGCATTGATGGCAAGTACTAATTCTGCATTATCAAAAACGCCAAAACCTTTGCCTTTTGCTGCATCATTTAGGTTAACAAACTCCATATCAAAACGGATATCTGGTTTGTCAGATCCATAGCGCTCCATAGCCTCAGCATAAGTCATTCTCGGAAAATCGTTTTCAAACTCAACATTTCTGCAAGTTTTGAAAAGATGTTTTACCAATCCTTCAAACGTATTTAAGATGTCTTCTTGCTCAACAAAAGCCATTTCGCAGTCAATTTGAGTAAACTCAGGCTGACGGTCTGCTCTTAAATCCTCATCTCTAAAACATTTTACAATTTGATAATACCTGTCATATCCAGAAACCATTAATAATTGCTTGAAGGTTTGAGGAGATTGTGGCAAGGCATAAAACTCTCCTGGATTCATTCTAGACGGAACCACGAAATCTCTCGCACCTTCAGGTGTAGATTTGATTAAATAAGGCGTTTCCACCTCCATAAAATCAATCGAATCAAAATATTTGTGCGTTTCAACAGAAACTTTATGTCTTAATCTTAACTTATCTTGAACAGGCTTTCTTCTCAAGTCCAAGTAACGGTATTTCATTCTCAACTCTTCTCCACCGTCTGTGTCATCTTCAATGGTAAATGGAGGTGTAATTGATTTATTCAAAACAGTAACTTCAGTAGCTACGATTTCAACATTTCCGGTAGGGATATCAGGATTTTTAGAGTGTCTTTCAACTACTTCACCTTTAATTTGAACAACAAATTCTCTACCCAAACCTTTCAATGCATTCAAAACGTCATCAGAAACTCGTCCTGATTCACCAACAATTTGAGTGATGCCGTAGCGATCTCTTACATCCACCCAAATGATGTTTCCTTTATCTCTAATAGTTTGCGCCCACCCAGCAATGGTTACTGTTTGGCCAATATGTGAATCTCTTAATTCACCGCAAGTATGTGATCTGTACATGTGCTTGAAAAGTTTGAATTGCAAAGATAAAAGGATTGTTTGTTTTGGAATCGATAAATTTGCCCTAAGATGATAAACCCATTCTCAGACGAATATTTCATGAAAGAGGCCTTTAAAGAGGCGCAACTTGCTTTAGAAAAAGATGAGGTGCCAGTTGGCGCAGTGATCGTTTTAAAGAATCAAATTATTGGTCGTGGGCATAATCTTACCCAACAATTAAAAGATGTTACTGCACATGCTGAGGTACAGGCAATAACTGCCGCGTCTGAGTTTTTAGGGGCAAAATATTTAAAAGACTGTACGCTTTTTGTAACACTAGAACCCTGTCCTATGTGTGCCGGTGCGCTGGCTTGGTCGCAATTGGATAGAATTGTTTTTGCAGCACATGACGACAAGCGGGGTGCGGGTAATTTTGAACCGTCACTCTATCATCCAAAAACAAAAATTGAAAGCGGCTTAATGCAGTTGCAATCGGAAGTAATGTTAAAGGAGTTTTTTGCTAAAAAGAGGGGTTGATGAAATTGCTCTCTCTTATATTTTGTGTTTATCTAAGCGTCTTTTCTTTTGCTCAGCAGCCTTCTTTTTTTATGATAGGCGAAGAAGAATTATCAGGCGTTCATGTTTACGATTTAATTCAAGATAAAAACGAAGATTATTGGGTAGCAACGAATAACGGTCTTTATTATTACGACTATTATCACTTCAAAAAAATTGATTGTCCAATAATGACAAGTAGCTCTGTTTTCAACTTGGTTGAGAACAAAAAGGGAGAATTGTTTTGTAATAATTTAAGTGGGCAAATCTTCAAAATTGAAAATCAACAATGTGAACTTTATTATCAAATTCCTGATAGTTTAATGCATTATGAAATTGAAATTAATTTTGATAATCAAGACAAGCTAACCATTCTGAATAGAGGCTTATTTCAATTAGATGACCAGAAAAATGTCACGATATTATTAGAAAAGAGCAAAGATTTGTTTTATGGATTGCTGAGTAGAGATCGGCAAGGCGGCCTGTATTTTATTAATTCGAATGCCGGTAGAATTTTAAGACTTTACAATGGAAAAATTGAAGTTGTTACGGCAATCGAACCGCAGCAACGTCCTTTCGCCATTGCTAATCAAGAGAAACTATTGATTTTTGATCAAACCACAGGAGAGTTGAAAAAAGCTGATAGCACAGACATACTTGTAGATAATTCTATTCCAATGTCAGGTCCATTAATTTATTCAGATGGAGAAAATATTTGGAAAGCATCTAGAAAAGGTGGTGCTAGAGTTTATACAGATTTGATGTCTCCAAAATATGGTGAAAAATTGGTGTTGGACGATTATTTTTTATCGGCCATGTGCACGGATAAAGAGGGAAATATACTAATCGGAACTTTTGGTGACGGAATTATTGTGATTCCAGAATTGAAAACAGAAATGATTAAAATTCCAGACCCAAAAGAGCGTGCAGCTATTATTAAAATCACAGATCAAGGCGATTTATTTATTGGTTGCAGATCTGGAAAAGTATTTCAGTATAACGGACAAGACTTTAAATTAATTTCTACTGCATCACAAAAATCTATCGAATATTTAGAGTTTATTGAAGATGAAAAATGTATCATTTTTGACGGATTGGTTTCAAAGCCTTCTTTAGCTTATTATCCTGGAACTAAAACAACAGATTTTTTCGATTTAAACGCCTTAAAAGACATCAAGAAAGTTGATGTTGGAAAGTATATAACAGCAAGTAATGTTGGATGCTTTTGGTTTTATCCTGAGGAAAAAAGAAGTATTAAAATTGAAGGGTTTGATAGCAGAACGAATTGTGTTGGTTATGAGTCGTCTTCAGGTTTAATTTATGCCGGCACTTCTGGTGGATTGAGAATTGGTAAGGCAGGAGAGATTACAAAATTTGAATTGAATGATAAGCCAATTATTTGCAAGAAAATAATTGAAGTAAACCATAAGATTTTTATCACAACTCAATCAAATGGCGTGTTGATATTTGAGAATGGAGAATTGGTAAATAATTGGAACAAAGAGACAGGGTTGTCAACCAACAATATCTTAGAAATCTTGCCTTATGCAAGTAATTTTATTGTGTCTACGGATATTGGAGTAATGTTGCTTTCAGGAGAAGGGACTCAGCTTTACAAGTTTTCGGCATCAGAAGGTTTAAGTGCAGAACAAGCTAGTGATATTGAGTTGTTTCAAGAGTATTTGTATGTAGTAAACAAAGACGCGATAAGAGTGATCGACTTAAAAAATAAACTTAAAAAAGCCATTCCAAAAGTAGAATTGAAGTATTGGGAAATTAACGATCAAGTACAGAGCTTTTCTGAAAATTCATTGAATTATACAGAGAACAAAGTGAGTTTTTTCTTTACTTCTAAGTCCCTACAAAACAAAGACGAAACGAACTATCATTTCAAGCTTTCTGGAATTGATGAAAATTGGCAAAGACACGTTTTTGAAGATAATGTGATCACTTATAAAACGATTCCTCCAGGAAATTACACTTTTGAATATTATGCTTCTATAGGAGAGAAAGAAGGAGAAAAAAATTCCTTTTCGTTCGTTATTTCAAAACCCTACTGGAAAACAACATGGTTTATCTTGGTTTGTGTGGTCGCTTTTTTATTGATTATTTATGTGATTTACAGAGGGCAAGTAAACCGAATCAAAAAAGTTAACAAGATTAAGCGAGAAATGATTGAGTCTAAACTGACGGCGATTCAATCTCAAATGAATCCGCATTTTATATTTAATTCGTTGAACTCAATTCAAGACTTAGTATTGCAGCAAGACGGTGAAAAGGCTTATAGTTATCTCAGTAAATTTGCATTTTTAGTTAGAAAAGTCCTACACTATTCTGAGCTTGATTTTATTCGCTTAGAAGATGAAATTGAAATGTTAAAGGTGTATCTAGAATTAGAGAAACTACGTTTTGATGATGATTTTGACTTTTATATCAATAGCGGAACAAAAGAAGAAATAGAAATCCCACCACTAATTATCCAGCCGTTTGTTGAGAATGCCATTAAGCATGGTTTGCTTCATAAAAAAGGAATAAAAAAGTTGAGTATAGAATTCAAGTTGAGCAAAGACATCCTTGTTTGCATCATTGAAGATAATGGAATAGGCAGGGCCAAATCCCGCGAAATCAACGAAAGAAAATCGAAGAAACATCAGTCTTTTTCAACCAAATCAATTCAAAATAGGTTTGAGATTTTACAGAATATTCATGGCGGAGAATTGGGCTTGAATTATGAAGACTTGGAAGAAAGTGGAGAAGCACAAGGAACGCGATTAACAATCAATATTCCGGTAAGGAAAAACTATTAATTAATAAAATCTGCTGTTCCCCAATTATAATAATTACAAAGTACTATAATTTGCATCTTTAGCTCGTGGATAAAAAATTCAAAGCCATATTAATTGATGATGAGCGAAGCGCTAGAAATATTTTGGCGAGATTGCTTGAATTGCACTGCAAAGAAATTGAAGTCATTGATAGTTGCAAAGATTTAGAAGAAGGCGTTTTATCCATCAAAAAGCATCAGCCAGATTTAGTGTTTTTAGATATAGAAATGCCAAATTATGCCGGCTATGAAATCGGTTCTTTTTTTGAAAAAATTGATTTTGAAATCATCTTCGTTACAGCTTACGACAGTTATGCCATTAAGGCGTTTGAGATGTCGGCTTTGGATTATCTGCTTAAGCCTATTGATATTGATCGATTAAAATTTGCGGTTCAAAAGTTCGTTTCTGAAAAAGAGAAAGCAGACGCAAGTATCAATTATCAGGTATTGCTTGAAAGTTTATCAGAAGATAAACAGCAAAAAATTGTAGTTCAAGTAAAAGGCGGACAGAAAGCAATAGCATTAAAAGATATTGTTGCTCTTGAAGCTTCTTCAGCTTATTGCACAATTCATACTGTTGATGAAGGATCATTTTTATATAGCAAACACTTAAAGTACTTTGAAGACTTGTTAGAAGACGAAAAAAACTTTATTCGCACGCATAAGTCGTGGATCATCAATTCAGATTATCTTGAGCAGTACTCTAAATCTAAGTTTACCATTCAATTAAACAATGGTATTGAAGCAAAGCTTTCTAAGTATAAGAAGGAAGTTTTTGAGAGCTCTATTTTAGGTTAAGCATTTTCTATTTTACGTTAATTTTTGCAATTATATTAGCTTGTCTGGCTGTGTTTAGATAAGAAATCAGTGTTGTTTGACCTAGTGTTGACCAATAAAAAAGCCAACAGATAATTCTGCTGGCTTTATTCGCCTTGCGGCTGTTTTAGATTTTAATCTACCGATACTAATCGAACAAGATAAAATTTATCGGGTAGATTATTCATAGGGTTTACTCATCTAAAAACTCTTCAAAATGACCCCACACTCCTTTTTTAGTTGGGTTGTTAGGATCACCTTCAAATGCTACTTTTGCTTCTTTTGTATATTTAAGAATAACTGTTCCTTCAGCTAAAACATCTCCATTCTCTCCATCTTTGTGAGCATATATTCTAATGGTCATTTTGTAGGTTCCGTCAACTTTGAACTTGTCTTTGTTCTTATATAAACATTGAATTGCTGCATAATCTTGAACATACTGGCTGTGATATTGATTGTATTCTCTAATCGCTCGTGTAGGAGATTGATTGTAATTCCAGTCTTTTGATTCAATAATCGGCACCATCTTGCTCCAAGCAGATGAAGATTTTCTTAAAGACTCACGACCAGTTTTAACACCTTCCATTTCATACTCAATATTCAATTGTTGTCCTGGGTATTTTACAGACGGAGGGTAAGAAAAGAAGGCCATAAAATTCATGTTTCCAGCCATATCAAGCTCAGTTTTAAAATCTTTGCCGTCAACACCAATTTTGTGAGGATAACCTTGCTTTTGTAAATGATACCATTGGTTAGCAAAAACAACCTTGTCTACGTTTTTAGCAAAAACTTCGCTTTTCATCCATTTTTCTTTCTCTTTCTCCCACTTTTCAGTGTTTAAAGAGTTAAGAATCATGTCTAATTTAGCTTGAGCAGTTTCAATATCCCAAGTTTCAAAGCTAGCTTTGTCTTTTGCATATACATCTTTCACTTTTCTATCCGCATCTAAAGTAGCTGGTCCGTCTTGCACGCTTTGGTTCGTTTGCGCAACTTGAGCGAAAACACCTTTGTCAAGTTCTACCAATTCAACATATCCTGACGCACTGGCCGAATGCCAAACGTAAAACAACTTCACATCATTTTTTCTGAGATAGCTCTCTTTCATACTCAATGATAGTGCTGGCTCTGGGGTGATCTTTTTTTCGAAATAATGAATTTCATTTACAATTTGGCCATCTGCCTCTTTTACGAATCTGAAACCGTATGCTTTACCATCATTTTTACTGAAATACTGTCCTGTAATGCCATGTTCATCTGTTTCTTCGTCAAGAGCTGTGAAATCTCCACCACCTCCGCCACCGGATAGTTTGTCTTTAAGTTTCCCGAATTGTGCATTGGCATTTCCCGCGATAGCTGTTAAAGCTACAAAAGCGAAAATTTTAATTGTTTTATTCATAATCTAATTTTAATAGGGGTTTTATTATTTATCTGTTTTTACTTTATTAAACTTCCGTTGGCACCAGATGTGCCGTTTGAGCCACTGATATCGTAGCTGGTTTTTCCTTTACCTCCTTGTCCTCCTTTTCCACCATTCGATAGCACTGTTATATCTAAAGAATGAGTCCCGCTTCCGGTCAACATCACATCACCTGCATTTCCACCGTTTCCACCATCTCCACCATTGTGATCAGAGGCATAGTCACCACTTGCACCGCTTCCTCCATTACCACCCGACACATTGATTGTGATTTTACTGTCAACATGCAACTTACAAGTTGACATGAGCTCTCCTGTAGTGGCATTGGTGATAGTGATTTCATTCACAGATTGTCCATTAATGGTTTTCAATTCGGCAAAAACATTGACACTTTTACCATCACGGCCGTTTCCACCATTTTTAGAATAGCCAACAGTATTTGCTCTTCCAAACTGACCTGATCCGCCTTGGAATTGATAAAAAATATCACTCTTGTAATTAAGTTTATGCGAAAACTTCCCGCTTACAGAATTGTTGGAGAATTTTGATTTTGCCACAACGGTTATTTCGTCATTTGAAATTTTACTAGCATCATTCGCTACTTTAAAATCACCTCCGGCATAATCACCTCCTGTTACTTTAAAGTCAAAATCTGAGTAGGGCGTTTTTCCACCTAAATTTTTTGTTTTCAGAATTGTTCCATCTGCTAATTCAACTTCTACTCCAATACCGACTATAGTTAAATGACCTATCTCTGGTGTTTCTTTAACCATTTTAACAGTGATTGCTTTAATCTCTTTTCCTTCTAAAGTGTTTAATGCAGCTTCTTGTTCGGCTAATTCATTTTTTAATTCGATACGCTCTTCTCTTGCGTTTTTTTGTTTTTCAAGGATATTTCTTCTGTAATCATCCAAAGTTGATTTTTCAGAATCGTAGCTGCTTACTGATTTCCCTGAAAGGATATAAACGATTTCTGACCCTGATTTAACACTCCATTTGTAGTAATAGATTTTTTTATCAATTACCGTAACTACAATTTCAGAAGTACTGGTAGAGTAATATGCTGGATATTTTGGTAAGTCTACTTTGTAGGTTTCATCTATAATGCCTGCTCTTTTGATAAAAACTTCTTCGCATCTTGAATTATTCATTTTGAATTCAACAGGCCAAGGCTTTGAAGCGGTTTCAAATCTAAAGTCGTTTCTGCTTTTTTCTACTGCTCTATGAACAGTGAATTTTCCGGATGTTATTTTTGCTATTTCATCATTTTGACTGTCTTGTGAAAACGCCAATTGTGTAGTGATAAAACCGAAAATAAAAATCAATAATCCTTTCATAGCAAAGTGTAATTATGCCGTGAAGGTATATCGGAAGCCTACTAGTTTGGGCGTTCTTTTGAGGAACAGCCCATTTATTTAGTTAATGGATGAAATGAAGCTGAGATGAACTTAATATGAAGAGCTTACCCATAATTCTTCACTGCCGAAGCTAAATTTCGTTTAATTCTTCTCCTTAAATGTGTGGGAGAAATCACTTCTATTGATGAACCAAAGCCCAGAATTAATCGCTCCAATTCATAATTGTGATGCACTTTTATTTTAAAGGTGATGCCGTCTGAGTTACTATCTACTATTTGTTGAGAAAGATGAAACGGTTTAGTGATAACATACGGCGCGTTTGATCGATTGATTTTGAATATCACCTCCTCAACATGATCATCTGGCAAAACGGTTACGCCAATGGTATGGGCATAATATTCATCTCCATTAAAATTATTTTTCGTGTAGTTTAAATCTAAATTGTATTCAATTGAATCAATTCTATCTAAAGCTAATGTCATAATTTTTTGGGATACCTCATTCATACCAACTAAAAACCAACGGTTATTATATTCTTTGAGGATATAAGGGTGTAGTTGAATAATAGAAGCTTTTCTTGCTTTGAAAGACTTATAAGAAATATCCAAGCATATCTTTTTTAATATAGTTTGATACAATACATCTAAATGTTCAAGACCTTTTAGCTTTTCATTTTTATCTAGATGAATTATAGAAGTCTGTTTGGTTTTTTCTGTATAAACCTTGTCTTCTAGTCGCTGGATTATCCCGCCAATTTCGGAGAACAAAGAAAAATCTTTGAATTGCTTCAACATCTCAACGGTCTCAGATAACACACTCATATCGTTTTCTGTTATCGGGATATCAGTGATTGAAAAACCTTCATCTGCGTAGCGATAATATTTTCGGTCATATACTTCAATAGGCGCATTATAACCTAATTTGTCTGATCGCATTAATTGAATATCCAACTGAACCGTTCTTTTAGAAACCTGCGAATCTTTTCCTTCATATTCATAAAGAGCCTCTGAACAAGCGTCAATCAAATCTTCCAATGTCCACTTTCTATAGTGGTTTTGAAGACATTTATCAATGGTTTTGTAGCGAATTAATGCGTTTTTATTTTGTGCCATGAGAGAAAATTACCAATTATTTTTTACTACGCAAAATCATTGCGCACTTGTGTAAAATATTTGTTCTGTAATACAAAACACAGATGATGAAAACATTTGAAAAAATTAACGGAAACACATTGATTGAATTAGGTTTCAAACCAAGAAAATGGTTTAAAGAAGCAATCAATCATGTAAACGAGAATGAATTAGAAGGAGCAGAAATGTTGAATTACTTAGAGCAATTCAGATTGCTACCAATGTTAGATTTACACGAAGTGGCAGTGCCATTACAAATAAATATTAAAGCTGAAAATGAATTAGAAGAAGCAAATGTGAATGCGGTTGTGGCTTCCATGAAAGCAGTATTAAGAACGCCAACCGTAGTTGCTGGTTCAATTATGCCAGACGCTTGTCCAACGGGTCCTGTAGGAACAATTCCGGTAGGTGGAGTGGTGGTGACTAAAAATGCGATCCATCCAGGAATGCACTCAGCAGATATTTGTTGTTCAGTAATGTTATCAGATTTTGGAAAAGTAGATCCTAAATTGGTGATGGACGCCGCTCACGAATCAACTCATTTTGGAGGTGGCGGAAGAGATAGAAACGATCAGTTTAGATTTCCGCAAGAATTGTTAGCCCAATTTGAGGGGAATATCTTCTTGAAAGATCAACAAATGATTTCAACTGCGAGAAAACATTTAGGAACTCAAGGTGACGGAAACCATTTCTTGTTTATTGGTAAATCTAAAAAAACGGGAAATACAATGATGGTTACTCATCACGGATCTAGAGGAGTTGGCGCAAGATTGTTTGATAAAGGAATGAAAGTGGCTGAAAGTTTTAGAAGAGATATTTCTGAAAAAACCTTGAAGCAAAACGCATGGATTCCTTATGAAACCGAGGAGGGAAAAGCTTATTGGGAAGCCTTGCAAATTATCAGACGAAAAAGAACCACGAGTGTATCCATGATGCGACTGCTGAAAAGATTGGAGCAACTATAGAAAATAGATTTTGGAACGAACATAATTTCGTCTTTAAGGATGGAGATTTATTCTACCACGCTAAAGGTGCAACTCCTTTGGACGAGAAATTTATGCCAGATATCACTGGTCCGAGATTGATTCCTTTAAACATGGCTGAGCCAGTTTTGATTGTGGAGGGTAAAACCACCAGTTCAAACTTAGGATTTGCTCCGCATGGTGCAGGAAGAAACTTGTCAAGAACTGCGCATAGAAAGTCATTTGGAGAAAAACCAATTGAAGCCATTTTTGAAGAAGAAACAGAAGGTTTAGATGTGAGATTTTTTTCAAAAGAGATTGATGTAACTGAATTGCCTTCAGCATATAAAAATGCGGAATCAGTAAGAACGCAAATGGGAGAGTTTGGTTTAGGAAAAGTGATAGATGAGGTGATGCCTTACGGTTCTATTATGGCTGGCGATTGGCATAAAAATGCACCATGGAAAGTCAAAAGAAGAAAGAAGTTGGCAGCCAGAGAAGCAGCAGAAGCTAAAGCTGCCAAGAATCATTGACCCTGCGACTTACTGTTCTAAGTAAAGTACACTGAGCGTAGTCGAAGTGCACTTTACTCGGGCGCTAATTACAAATAACTACAGCTGTTACATTCAGCAAGATGAAGGCCCTCCGCCTAATCCGGGGCGGGGGAGCGTTCAGGGCAACCTACATTAAAGGTTGTTCGTTAAATAAAGAGAAAATGAAAAATAACACAAATTATTACCCCTTGCCGCAGCTTCATAGTTGTCGATATCAATCAGGTCGGTTGAGAGAGGGGTTTTCTATGCCAAATATTTTATGACAAAATTGTAATTGAATCAAATATTTATAACTGAAACGTCTCTGGATCAAACCATGAGGCGTTTTTTTATGAATTTATTTTAACAAAATGGGCAAGTAAAAAAATATAAATAGAAAACACAAATGAGCATTAAACAATTGGGAGACAGTCGATTGAAAAAATGAACAAAACTTACTGCGAAGTGAGCAGGAAAAGAACTGCCCAAAAAACCTGTAACGCATTGATTGTCAATAAAATAAAACAAAATTTTATTTGGAGAATTGAAAATAGTTTATAACCTTTGTCCCAGCAAATGAAAATTGAAAGTATGATGAATACAAAGAAATATTTAATTAAGGAACTCCGATACAACCCCTGTTATCAATTACTGAGTTCGCATAACCTTTATGTAACAAAACTTTTGAAAGATGCTTTCTATGAATAGTTAAACTATACATATGAACTATTATAAATAGCATCTCTATCGAGGTGCTTTTTTTATGCGATAAAAATTGGAAGGGCAAGCCAATTGGCGGTGGCCACAGTCTTGAAAACTGTTCGGAGCTAATGACTCGTGTGGGTTCGACTCCCACCCCTTCCGCTAACGGAGAGTAGATAAATATTGGTTCGTTATGCTCACCTGCTAAGTGAGTTCACCCAAGGTGATGAAGGTTCGATTCCTTTGCTCTCCGCGAACAAAAGACAAGATGGCTGAATGGTTAAGGCGGCGGATTGCAAACCCGTTTATTATGAGTTCGAATCTCATTCTTGTCTCAATGATCGAAGTGATTCAAACTTGTTTGCAATCATGAAGATCCAATTTGCGACTAAATGAGAAAGCGACAGAAATCTCATTCTTGTCTCAAAATCGGGTGGTAGAGGAGTTAGGCCTATCTCGCCTCATTTAGGTTGAGGAGCACGCAGGTTCAAATGCTTTGCATTCATGAACACAATTGAAGATAGGTATGTGGTGAATTAAATTCTGCATACCCGACAAAAGGAAGTGTTGAGCAATTGGTTGGCTCGCCGGACTGTAAATCCGGTCTCTTCGGAGCATATAGGTTCGAGTCCTATCACTTCCACAAAGACATTGAGTGAAGACAATAATTAACTGTCTCTTAACTATTGTGTGATCTTAATGTCTGATTTCTGGGAAGATAACGGTGGCTGTTTACCCGCCCTGGAAGCGGGAGGTCGCAGGTTCGAATCCTGCTTCCCAGACGAAATAACCAAACCAAGTTTACTTGAGTTTGGTTCGAGCTGAGATGCGCAGGATGACTGTGTCAATCCTGCTTCTCAGACTAAATAACGAGACAACTTTTGCCCTGTAGTGTAAAGGCAACACACAAGACTTTGATTCTTGGACTACAGGTTCGACTCCTGTCGGGGCAACAATTGCGAGGATGGCGGAACAGGTATACGCGCTTGATTTAGAATCAAGATTCTGAGAGTTCGAATCTCTCTCCTCGTACAAATGGTGTTTTTAGTTTATGCGGTAAAATACTTCACTGTGAATGAAGAGAACAGGGTTCGAATCCCGAAAACACCCCAATAGAAACATAGTTTGAGGGATAAAACGCTCGGCTTCGAACGGAGAAATGAGGGTCTTGATATTGATAAGACATCTGTCTTCATTAATGTTCGAATCCTTCTGTTTCGAATCTAATTTTGCTAAATGTTCTTCGATTGACCCATAGACATAAATAAGAAGTTGTGCCCAGCGGCAGTTGGCATTCAAAAAACCTTATCTTTAAACCAAACCTAAAAAATTTACTATTATGTCATTTGATGGATCAGAAGGAGGACTTATATCATTAGCATCAGCAAAAACCCTAGTTGATGATTACAGAGATAACTATCCGGATAAAGTGAAAGGTCTTTTTCTTGGAAAAGAAGTGCTTAACGAATTGTTGAATCAAGAAGGTGCTGAAGGCATTAGAATTTATCTTGGTGAAGCGGATGATGATTTCACCGTTGTTTGTGTTGCAGCTGATTCAGATGAAAACGATATGCTTGAAAAAATAGCAGACTCTGCCGTGCCTTGTCCATTTAATTGTTCTTCGACAGGAAGCTTAAGATAACAGCATGTCATTTCTTACAATTTGTTCGGTGCTATGCCCACTGCCGGCCATATTGATTCTTCTATTCGGAACATTTGACCGGTCAAAGAAAGGGCTGGTGGATTTGAGCGTGCTCATTTTTTCGTTCGTGTTGATAGACGTTTTATGTTATATCCTCGCAAAGGCCGGTATAAATAATTTACCATTTTTTCATTTGGTTACTATGCTTGAACTTTTCATTTTTACAAGGTTCTATAGACATCATGTTTCCGGAATTAGAAAATCAATTGTTTTAGTTCTAGGCGGAGCTGGATTAGCAGTGTTGTTTTTAAACACCATCTTTTATGAAAGTATTTTAGAATTTAATTCTTTGGCGAGAGTGATACAAGCTATTATCATTTTAATTTTTGCTGTTCTGTGGTTCGTTGAAGTGTTTATTAATCTTAAAGAAAATAAGCTAACAGATGATCCTGTTTTGTATGTGACCTCTGGAATTTTAATTTATTTCACAGGGTCTGCAGTAATTTTCGGAATGTTCAATAGTTTATTGCTAACTGATCAGGCTTTCTTAATAGAATTGTGGGACATTCACTCTATCCTCAATATTTTGCTTAATCTCGCTTTGGCCCTTGCGTTTTATAAACTTAGAGTCGATTATACGGCTCAATTAAAGGAATGAATTGTTATATGAAAATAAGGATAAACTCAATCAATATCTTCTTTTATTTAACTACACTAGTCCTCAGTTCATGTTCAATGGATGGGAAGGTAGAAGACGCACAATCAGAAAACGAGATGATAATTAACGATACTCCTGAAGAGGAGGCCGAAGTAGTTGATCAAGAACAACAGCCTAACAATGATTGGGCTGACAAAAACCTCAAAGCGAGGGTAAAGTCTATTGCTAAACATTCAGTTCAAATTGATGAAAACGGAGAAGAATTCGGAATGGGAGGAGCTTATGAAGGATACGAATTCAATGAAATGGGATTCATTGTTATGCTGGATGCAGCGGGGTGTTGCGGAGCTTTTGATGAAGAAGTTGAATATAAGTACAACGATAAAGGTCAGTTGACGCACCGAATTTTCAGACAAACAGAGCCAGGAGACGAAATAGACAATGACCACTTTGAATACAAGGAGAAGTATTTTTATAATGAGGATGGGATTCTTGTTAAAAAGAAAGTCGCAGGAGAAGATCAGCAATTAGTGAAAGAGCATGAATTCACGTTGAATGAGGAAGGAAAATTGATAGAAGAAATCATCACTGATATTGAAGAAGCTAGAAAAGAGATTATCACCTATTCATATGAAGATAAAAAGGTTACTAGAGCTTCAAAATCAGAAGATAATGAATACAAAGAAGTTGAGTTTAAAGATGAAAATGGAAATACAATAAGACACGAATTACATTTAAACAATGGCAATATCCAGGAAACCAAGTATACATATTCATTTGATGAAAAAGGGAACTGGATTAAAAGAGAAGCCTTAAGAAGATATGTATATCCTGACGGAAAAAAAGAAGAATGGTCAAATTCAACAAGAGAAACTAGAACGATTGTTTACTTTTGATTGGGGTGATCTAATCTATATTGATCCAAGACTGCTTTTAGGCCTGTGGTTGAGTAGGCTTTAAAATCAGAACGTAGACTTTTACCTGTTGGCGTTTTGTGATAAGGAGAAAGACCCATCTCAAGCATCATTAACAAAGAGGTAGTATCACTTTCAAAAGAAAATGCATTCCCGTCAACTTGGCTAAAGTCAAAAACAACACCTTTTTCCTTAAGCTCGTCTTTCCGGCGATAAAGCTTTTCTAGTTCAGACTCAAAAGTAAAAGTGTTCATATTATAATTTACTGAGCCTTTGCTAATTAAAAAGTCTAAAAGATCTTCCTCACTATCACAGGCCGAAAGGTCAATGTTCTTCATTTCAAAATCATATTGTTCGAATAATTCAACAATCTTGTGAACCCGTTCTTCATTTGCGAAATACCCTTTTGAGCTACTTTTCAAAAATCTATACAAAGCAGGAACACCACCTTTATTTGGGTCAAACCCTCTTGAAAGTAAAAAATGGGCGAGATCGAAACAAGCATCCGTTTGCTTTAAAGCATATAGGTCAAGAGCCACGTCCATTGCGTTGGAAAGATATGTTGTTGTTGATGTGTGTGATGATGAGAAGTGGAAACCATCTTTGAGATTGAATCTAGGATTACTGCCAGTTGTGCTAGTGACTTTGTCCTTGAAAACTTCATTTACATCAACGCCAGAATCAAACATGCTGTCTAAAGCAGAATAATTAATTTCCTCCGAATCTGAACCTGCTTTATTTATTTCATCTCTAAATGACTTAGGTTGAGGTAACC
>JAUHXX010000010.1 GCA_030426825.1 Bacteroidia bacterium
GTACATGATTCTTACCGCATCACTCGCATCCATGTCTTGCTTTAATAATTCAAGCTTTTTACCTCTAATTTTTACTCTACTTGGCTGGTCGCGCTCTATCGCGTTCTCAACTCCATGAGAAGTTAAATAACGATCTGTTGATCCAGGGTATCCCATGATAAATGAAAAATCTCCTTCTTCAATCCCGCCGATATTAATCGGTAAATGATGTTTAGGCGAGTAAGGCACATTGTCCATAGCAAACTCAGCAGGATTATTGTCTTTACCTGAATAAATTCTAAACATTGAAAAGTCACCCGTATGTCTTGTCCACATCCAGTTGTCCGTGTCTCCTCCGTATTTTCCGATAGAAGATGGTGGAGCACCAACTAAACGAACATCTTTAAACACTTCGTTCACAATTAAGTAAAACTCATTTCCCTCATAAAACTCTTCCACGTATGCAGTGTAATGTGTTCCTTCAACAGCTTCAGCCGCTAGTTTTTCAGAAATTTGTTTGATTTTTAATTTACGTTCGTCAGCATCCATCCCTGGATTTAATTCAGCCTTCACTGCTTTGGTAACATCTACCATCTTTACAACGATTGAGGCTGTTAAGCCTGGAATAGGCTTTTCTTCACCGTAATTGGCAGCCCAGAATCCGTCAGTGAGGTAATCATTTTCAGGCGTTGAGTTCTCACGTATTGCGTCATAACCACAGTGATGATTGGTTAACATCAAGCCATTGGGCGAAATAATTTCTGCTGTACAAAATCCTCCTAAAGAAACGATTGCATCTTTTACTGAAGCTTTTTTAGGGTTGTAGATTTTTTTATAAGACATCTCAAGTCCTTTTTTGACCATGTCTTTATAGTTTTTCTTCAGCATAAACGGCATATACATGCCTTCATCAGCTTGTGAAGTAAACGTTACTAGGGTAATTAAAATTAAAATGATTTTTTTCATGCTGTTCTTTTATCAATCCGCAAAAATAACGCTTTGATTTTGATAGATTACAAAATATTCAAAAGGATTTGATGAAAGGCTTTGAGAGCTGTTAAAGCCTTTTATTCTATGATTAAAATCTGATTCAGTACCTCAGATTTCGTTTGAAGTTGAATGATATACTGTCCCGGACTTAAATCTGATGTGTTAATCATTGTCTCAGTTGACTGTATCATTATTTTTCCATCCATAGCAATAATGCTCGCCTTAAAAGGTTCAGAAAATCTGATATTCAAGTGTTCAGTTGCTGGGTTAGGATAGATTTCAAATGACGGTTTAGTTGTTTCAACATCACCAGCAAAATCAGAGGCTTCAACAAGAATATCATCCAATTCTAGGATAAATCCGTTCGTTGTGAAATTTCTAAAGGCTATAAAAACGTCTTGATTTGCAAAGCCCATAGTATCCAACATGATGCTTTTTCGATTCCAATTATAATTTTCAGTTAGCACGGTTAATAGTGTGTCAGTGAAACTGGTAATTAAAGAGTCTGTAGTTGATACGAGCACATGATAGCCATCTGGAAAAGAAGGATCAACTGAGCGGGCATTCCAACTTAATTTCGTAAACGTTGCTAAACTAATTTTCGGCAATATTAAGTAATCTTCAGACTGATCAGTAGAATTGGTGTAATAAGATGTACTTGCTGCAGTAGAATCTCCATTATCATCATAAAAAATCCAACCGGCCGTAAATTGGCTCATGCTTGCGTGAGGCGTATGCCCGTCAGCATCAACAATGGCCCATGTACTTGGAATGCCATTGCTAAAATCCTCATCCAACAAAATGGTTTGGCCAAAAGAGTTTGAGCTCAATAAGATACAGATGGAATAAAATAGTGCCTTTGGCATATCAAAAATGTTTTTGCGAAGTTAACGATTCAATAAGATAAAAAGTGTGATTTAACAGAATTTAGTAATCTGTTTATTCCATTGAGAAAATAAATAAATCTTCATCATCTTTTTTGAAATAATGATGTTCACGCGCATATTTCTCAAGTGATCTGGGATCATCCAAATCATCCAGAGCAACTTTTAACTCTGCAATATCTACTTTGATCTTGTCAATTTGTACCTCTAAATCAGCTACTTTTTTCTTAGTTGTGGTAAGCGTGAACACATCCGTATCATGCAAAATCAATATATACACCAATACGAGTACTGAGCACAAGATGTACTTGTTTTTAATGTATGGAAGAAACTTTAACATATAACAAAATTACGGTAAATGAAATGTAACTATTAAAGGCATCTTAAATTATATCAACAGTGAGTCGTTCATTTATGGGCATAATTCTTGCTGTTTTATCAGAAATCCGAAATCTATGCGACTTTTAACTATTTCCTTAGCACTTTTAGTTCACACATTCAGCCTGGCCCAGGAATTTGAATTGCACGAGAATGGCCTTATTTACAGCGATACAACTATAAACCAATTAAAAGGTATTGTTGATTCATTAAACCTTAAACATGCTGTTTGTGAAGAGGATCCAAAGTACTTTTCTAAGCTACAGACAACAGGCTATTTGGTGAGTAGTAGCCTTCCTGAAAAAAAGTTGAAACAGTTTGCAGAAAGCGGATACGACTTGAAAGCTTTAAAAGATAAAGACGCACGTTTAAATGTAGGTCCTCTTCAGCTGTTTGTAAGTTCAAAATATCAGAACTACTATAAAGAGGAAGTTAAAGTTGTTGATAGCTATACCACTGAAGGACATGAGCGGGAATTTCGATATGTAGATGAAAAAATTGACATTAAGAACAATTGGGTGTTCTTGCCAAACCAGTCGGACAATAAAAAGACACAGGTGATTTATCTAAATGGTCCTTTTAAGAGCGGTCGACTTGGCAAAGAAGTAGCTCGGAAAATTCAATATGGGAATTGTTTAATTGATACAAATCAAACTAAATTTTTTGAGGATGCAGAATCTGGATATATATCAATACCTGCAAATTATTCAGTTATGACCATGAATGAAAAATTAAATCTTTTGGACTCAATGAGGTCAACTAAAGTAGTTGGCATGTGCAGTATGGATGATTCTCCAAGAAGACATGCTAGGGATATAGCCATTATTGCTGCCGAAACTGTGAGTTGGTCGATCTTTTTAAGAAGTCATTTGGATATAATGAATGATCGATTCCATAGAATGTCGGATGGAAGCTACGCTTTTGCAAGAAGATCAACATATATAAAGGAATTAGAGGAAATCAATATTGATGTTCCTACTTTGATGATTGGAACCGTGTTAAGAATTCAAAACCCACCTCAAAATCATTATTATTCAAACGTGGGTAGGGCCGGAAGAGCCATCTCAGAGTCATCTGACCTAGTAGTTTTTGAAAATTTAATCTTGAATTTAATAGCTGATAAAGATCTGGATTTATTTAATCGGTTGATCATGATTTATCTTTACGAGACTATTGTGAATTATACAGAAGACGAATCAAAAAAAGCAAAAATGAGCGAGAAAATAGAACAGGTAAAAATTGAACTTGATGAGTTTATAGGAAATAATTAATCCTTATAATCTTTCAGTACTTTTTTAGTGCCAATGGTTCTCGTGATATAATCAACACTCAGTTTCGGTGATCTTGCAGGAGAGTATTGTCTGCCATACCAGATAATTTGAATGTGCAGTTTATTCCATTTTTCTTTTGGGAATAGCTTTTTGGCGTCTTTCTCTGTTTGAACAACATTTTTACCACTTGTTAATCCCCATCTGATCATTAATCTATGAATGTGTGTGTCAACTGGGAAGGCTGGGACGCCGAAGGCTTGAGACATGACTACAGATGCAGTTTTATGTCCAACGGCCGGTAGTTCTTCTAAGGCTTCAAAACTTTGTGGAACTTCGCCATTGTGCTTGTCAATTAGAATTTGCGAAAGTCCATAAATGCCTTTTGACTTCATGGGGCTTAATCCGCATGGTCGAATAATTTCTTTTATTTCCTCAACTGATAGTTTAACCATGTCGTAAGGGTTGTCGGCTCTTTTAAATAGGATAGGGGTAATTTGATTTACACGAACATCTGTACACTGGGCGGATAAAAGAACCGCAATCAACAGGGTGTACGGATCTTTATGGTCTAAAGGAACATCAACCGTAGGATAAAGTTTCTCTAATTCTTGAACTACGTATTCTGCTCTTTCAGCTTTCGTCATCTTTTTTCAATTTAAATCCGTTACCGATAAAACTCATGAATTCTTTAAAAGTTGATTTTTTGGTAAAAACATCCTTCGCAATACTTGCTTTTGATGGGGCGGTTGGCTCAATTTCTTTCTTTTCAGAATTGTCGGTTTTGGTTGCTTTTTGTTCAGCAAGACGTTTTTGTGGATCGTATCCTAAAACCTTATTGCCTTCAGCAAAAACCCGTTGAGCCTTTTTCATATTGCCCATTTGTTCAAGGGCTAATCCTAAATTATTGTAGGTTATTTCGTTTTTAGGATCTAACTGTAATGATTTTTCGTAATCGGCTACACAGCCCTCCATATCTCGCATTCTTGCCTTTAAGAATCCTCTAGAAGTATAGAAATACGCGTAGTTGGGGGCTAAATCAACACTTTTGTTCATGTCAAACAGGCTTAAATCATATTGTTCAATGTTTAAGTAACAGACTGCACGTTCGTTGTAAAAGAACGGATTGTTAGGATCGCATTCAATGGCTATAGTAAATGACTCAATTGCAGCTTTCCAGTCATTTTTGCTAGCTTTGTCTTGCCCTGATTGATAATGTTGTTCGGCGCTCATAGTACAAATTTAAGAATTCTAAGATGCAATCTGAATCTTTCGAATATCCGCAATTCAGAAAATACGTAGGAATTGAGACTTATTATAAAATTGAGTCTCCTGAGCTATTTGTTGAGCTGATAAAGCTTGGAGCGAACATTCAAGAGCATAGGGTAGCAGCCGTTCAATATCCCGAGAAATTAAGAATTCAAGACATGCTCAGCTGTTTGGATGGACGTTGGGAGGTGATTTCAGAAGATGATTTTCTCGCTTTTCGCGATCAATAATTATTTCCAATCAACGCGTTCGCCACGTTCCGCTTGCTTTATTTCTGCTGATAATTCACCCTTGATGGCTGATTCTAATGCTTCTAATACCCGTTGTTTTACGAATATTCTATTAGTGATTAATCCTACCTCACGCACAGGTTTTAATTCTTTGATGGGTTTAACGCCTTCCTGTTTCTTTTTAGAAAGATCGCTTACGGCCAATTCAGGAATTAAGGTGATACCACCCTGTTTATCTACCATTTTTACTAGGGTTTCAATAGAGGCGGACTCATAAGTGAAAGGCAATTCGCTCGTATTGTCCTTCAGTGCGCAGATGTTAATGACCTGACTTCTAAAGCAGTGTCCTTGGCTCAAAAGCCAAATATTTTCTTGAGCCAATTCATTGATTGAAACGGTTTTTTTATTGTAAAAAGGATGACTAGGGTGACAATAAATGAATATCTGTTCGTAATAGATAGGGCGTTCTTGATACATTCCAGATGGAATAGGGGTAGATACAATTCCCACATCTAGCAATTCCTTGTCCAAATCTGCTAAAATCTCTTCGGTCAGTTTTTCTTTGATATGGATATTCAAATCTGGGTATTTTTTAGAGAATCCACCAATGAATTTTGGCAATAAATAGGGTGCTATTGAAGGAATGATGCCAATGCGCAAATCTCCTTCAATGGTGTCCTTATTGGATTGAATGATTTGATCAATTTTTTGAGATTCAGCCAAAATATTTCGAGCCTGACTGACAATCTTTTGACCAACTTCTGTAGCAATAACGGGTTGTTTGGATCTATCAAAAATGACCACATCCAAGTCACTTTCCATCTTTTTTATTTGCATACTCAAGGTAGGTTGAGTGACAAAACATTTTTCTGCTGCTATTGAAAATTGCCCATAAGTGTCTACGGCAACGATATATTCTAATTGTATTAAACTAAACATATTTCAAATATAGTTAAAATTGATTACTTTATTTTAGTTATCATTTTGATTGATAGTATTCATTTGCTAAGGATGATTAATTTAGCACCATGTTAAGTAAAGAAGAAGCTAAGGCAACTAAAATTGAGTTTTGGACCAGACTTCAAGGACAAATGGAGAAGATGCGAAACCCGCATGGTTCAAAAGTTGACTGGATGAACTACAATACCGGTATAAAACATCTATATTTTAGAATGGAGGCAGATGAAGAGGGTTGTAGGCTTTGTATTGATTTGCAATTCCCAGATCCGGGCATTCGTGCATTGTATTGGGAGCAATTTACGGAACTAGAAAATGTGCTGAATAACAAGTTAAAAACAGCTGTATGGCTCAAAGAGCATGAACATTGGAATGGAAAGCAGGTTTCAAGAATCGTGATGGCAAAAGACGGTTGTCACTTGTATAACAGAGATGACTGGGATAAAATGCACCTCTTTTTAAAGCTTAACTTTGCTAAGCTGGATGAATTTTGGGATGAATTCGGCGAAATCGTAAAGAATTTGAAGTAATTACTTGACGTGTAAACTGTCTTGTTCAATAATTGTTGAACTGAACTTTCTTTGATCAAAATATTCTGAAAACGAATGGATTTTTTTGGTAGAGTCCTTGTCATCATAGATGAAGTAATTATCTAAGATTGTTTTTAACTCGGTAAAATCAACCCAAAAAAGCTCGTGAACTCCAACGATATTTCCATTTTCATCTAGTTCATTTTTCATAGGCGCTATGGCGTCAATCGTTTTCTTTAAGATAGCTCCTTGTTCATTGATTTCCCACGTTTCTTTTATTTTGAACTGAACGATATCCTTGTCTTGATACCAAATTATATCGTTCGGATAATACACAGTATTACCATCTATGTCAATTGAATCATCTCCGTATTCATCAGTCATTGCAATGGGATATGGATCAAAATATTCAAAGCCAACAAGCTCGAAACCAATAAGGTTATCTCTGAACAATGTGTCATTATCAATACTTCCATTTGGTTTAGAACCATATGTTGATGAATTCATTTCAAAAAGTAGGTGGCCATGATCCTTCGTAATTGCCCAATCTGGGTTATAAGGTATATACATCTTTAATTCGTTCGAATAAAAATGATAGAGCAGAATATTCCAAAGGTTTTCTTTCATGTTTGCTTTTTGCTTTTGCAAAACATGAAAACTAAAGCTTTCTGTTTCTGGGTTTATGCCAACGAAATAATCATTGTAAGGCTCAAATATATGTTTGTTTACCGCGTCTTTAGAATCAATGGTGCTCCAAACATGTTTAGTCCAGGTCTTTTTCTTTCCAGATGTTTCAGGAATCGATTCACACCTTTGAGTTTTGTTAATATTGATAAAGGAGGTTAATAAAACCAGTATACCTGATATCCAAATAGTATGTTTTAAGCCGTTTTGCATAGTTAAAAATAAACAAAAAAAGCGCCCAGAAATAAATCAGGACGCTTTCGTTTCGTTTAGCCTAGGGCTAGTAGTAGATATGTCTTCTTACTTTGGCAATGTATTTTGCCATTCTGATAACTTGTTTCGTATAACCAAACTCATTGTCATACCAAGTGTACAACACAATGTTTTTACCGTCTTCAGAAACAATTGTAGCTGGAGCATCAAATACTGAACAGCAAACATTTCCAATAATATCATTTGAAACCATTTCAGGATCAATTGAATAATAAATTTGATTTACTAAAGGACCGTTAAGTGCTGCGTTTTTAATCGTAGCATTCAATTCTTCTACATTTGTTGCTTTATCAATTGATAAATTCATGATAGCAAGTGAACCGTTTGGAGTTGGTACTCTCACTGCGTTTGCAGTTAATTTATTTGCTAACGAAGGAATTACTTTCGTAACAGCTTTACCAGCTCCCGTTGATGTAATTACCATGTTGATGGCAGCAGAACGACCTCTTCTAGGTTTCTTGTGCATATTATCCAATAAGTTTTGATCATTGGTATAAGCATGAACCGTTTCAATGTGTCCTTTGTCAATTCCGTAATTGTCGTTAATTACTTTAAGAATAGGCGAAATAGCATTGGTTGTACAAGAAGCCGCAGAATAAATATGCGTATTCTCTAAATCTAAATCTGTATGATTGATTCCGTAAACAACGTTAGGAATTTCTTTTCCTGGAGCTGTTAATAATACTCTTGATACCCCTTTCGCTTTTCTGTGTCTTTCTAAAGCCGTTTTGTCTGTGAATGCACCAGTGTTGTCAATAACTAAGGCGTTATCAATACCGTGAGCGGTGTAATCAATATCCTCAGGGTTAGATGCTCCAATCATTTGGATTCTTTGCCCGTTAATGATCATGCATTTATTTTCTAGGTCTAAGTCAACTGTACCTTTAAACGCTCCGTGAACAGAGTCATTTTTCATTAAGGCCGCTCTTTTCGTAATTTGATCATCAGATGCATTACGTGTAACAATAGCTCTCAATCTTAATTGTTGACCTTTTCCGGCTTGTTTAATCAATTCACGTGCTGCTAGCCTTCCAATTCTACCAAAACCGTAAAGCACTACGTCACGTGGTTCAAATTGATGAGAATCATCTGTAAAAAATCCGCTTAACTTGTTTTCTAAGAATGCTGCTTTAGAATCGAAGTTTTCATTTTCTTGAATCCATTCGTAAGCCAATTTACCTATGTCAATTTTTGCTGCAGGAATGTCCATTTTGCACAATTCTTCTGCTAAAGCAGCTGTTGTTTTAGTAAATATTTTTTTACCGACAACTTTTTCAGCATAATCATGCAGTTTCACGATTTCAGTGGTAGTAGTGTCTAACAAGTGATTTCTGAACAAAACCAGTTCAATTCCTTTGTCATACAATAATTCACCTACGTGACTTGCTAACTTTACTGCTGCTTTTTCATTGTCAATGTAGCTTTTCAGTTCTTTTTCATAACCTACGGCTGATTCCATATTGCTGCTTGTTTTTGTCTAATCGTTTATTTTGTGATTAGAAGTTTTTTGCAAATTTACACCTTAATATCTATTGAAAAAATTTAGGACAAAAAAAAGCCGTCCAAATATGAACGGCTTTTCAACATAGGATTCCAATTATCCTAAATATGCTTTCAACAATTTGTTTCTTGAAGTATGTCTCAATCTTCTAATTGCTTTTTCTTTAATTTGTCTAACACGTTCTCTTGTTAAATTGAATTTAGCTCCAATTTCTTCAAGAGTTAATCCGTGATTCATTCCGATACCGAAAAATAAACGAATAATTTCTCTTTCTTTATCAGTCAAAGTAGAAAGTGATCTTTCGATTTCTTTCTGTAATGACTCTGCCATCAAATGTTTGTCAGCTTTCGGAGAATCTCCATTTGCCATAACGTCCATCAATGTTCCACCATCTTCTGAAGAGGATAGGGGAGCGTCCATTGATACGTGACGTCCAGCCACTTTCATACTTTCTTTAATTTTATCTTCTGGCACTTCAAGAACCTCTGCTAATTCTTCAGCAGAAGGAGGTCTTTCGTATTCTTGTTCTAGTTTCGAAAAGGCTTTGTTGATTTTATTTAAAGAACCAACTTGGTTTAATGGGAGACGAACAATACGTGCTTGTTCAGCTAAAGCTTGCAAAATTGATTGACGAATCCACCATACGGCATAGGAGATGAATTTAAATCCTCTTGTTTCGTCAAATTTTTGAGCAGCTTTAATCAATCCCAAATTACCCTCATTAATCAAATCTGGTAAAGTTAATCCCTGATTTTGGTACTGTTTAGCAACTGAAACTACGAATCTTAAGTTAGCTTTTGTTAATTTTTCAAGTGCCTCTTGGTCACCTTGCTTGATTCTTTTAGCTAATTCAACTTCAATTTCAGCAGTAATAAGTTCTTCTTTTCCAATATCTTGTAAGTACTTATCTAAAGATTGACTTTCACGATTTGTTATTGATTTTGTAATTTTTAACTGCCTCATTCTTAAATTTTCCTTTCTTTTTGAGTTTATACAAATAGGGAGCAAAGGTACGCTAAACTATCTCTCGTGTCAAGAGTAAAATGCTCCTAAATCAAATTTTTTTTTCCTTTCTATAACTTCTTAATCAAAGAAAAGGTTACAATTTGAATCATTGGTCTATTAGTTTAGACGACCGTGATGTGAATATATTTTAAAGAGGATGTTAATTTATCTTAATCATTCTCAGAGATATACGATTCAAGATAGCTGAATTCTTCCGTCAATTCACCCTTCAGATTCGTTTCACTCGCACGTGCAATTATTCTGTCCGGGTCCTCTCCAAATAATGCTGGAAAAATTTTACTGATCAATTCATCTCCAAAATCTTCTGATGCGTCTTTCGGTAATTCACATGGTAAATTATCTACCGCCATAACACCGATAGCGTCTTCACGCATAAAGTCAACTTCTGATTCCGTTGCAGGATGATAGCCGTAGTGAGGAGCAGCAATTGTAGATGGCCTTAAGGTTGATGCAACTGGTCCATCAATATCGCATGATATATCAGCAACAACAGAGGTTTTAATTCCGTCTTGCTTTAAATCATCTCTGGTGAAGATAAATGGTGAACTAGCATCCCAATAATGGCAAGCAACATACATGTTTGCCACCTTTAAATAACGATCAAAAGTAGAAACATGACCTTCACCTGATTCAAAAAATGCGTTTCTGTCAAATGGTTTCCCATCTGCTCTGGCATAATAATCTTTTGCTTTGAGGTGTGTAAATACGGGCTCGTTAAATTCTTGATTTAAAAACTCTTCAGGACTGACTTCTCTGATTCCTGTAGATTTAAAAATTTCTCTTGCGCCATTACCAACTCTACCAAAGCCTGTGGCAACAATCTTGGTGTTTGCGGGAAGATCAATTTTTTTGATTTCTTGTTCCAACTCAATGCGGTCTTCGCATTCGTGTGCTGACTTTATGGTGTACAGCCCGTGTTTTTTACCATAGGCTAAGAATCCGTTATAACAGCCTACAATTCCAGCATATCGACCAAAACCAATAATTCGGTTCTCGTTTTTATCTTTTAACACTTCATAATCGATCAACTGAATTTTTCGTTCAAGAATCGCTTTAAGCAGTTTTCTGTTATAGGGTTGTTCTTTAAACGTGTGCGAAAAGAACATGTATTTTTTGTTTGGAATTAGGTCTTCGATATTGACTTCTTTAACGCCAATCAGTACATCACAATGAGATACATCATCTGAAACTTCAACTCCCTTATTGATGTATTCACTGTCTTTAATCGCCCTAACCGCGCTAGATTGAACAGTTACAGAAATCTCAGGAAAAAGTCTTTTCAATTCTACACATTGATCTGGAGTCAAAGGAACCCTTTTGTCAGGTGGATTTTTTCCTTCTCTAATTATTCCTATCGAAGTGGGTTTCATAGTAGTACTGTTTAATTTTTGCAAAACTATAAAATTATCGATTTAATCAAGTGTTTAAAATCTAAAATGCCTTGATTATTGTTAACTAAATTGACCGAAATGAGCAGTTTAACTTTTGTTAAATCGATTTAGGAAAATAAATCATAGAGATAAAGGTGTAGAACTGATTTACTTATTCTATTTTTGTTTTCCCTTTTCGGAGGGAATAGTTCTTTGGGGCCGACTTGGATTTGACTGCAACTGCGGTAGGTATACAAGCATGTCGAGTAACGCACATCATCTCGTTAAAATGTAGTGTACCAAGAATAATTGACAACAATAATTCTTACGCGTTAGCTGCGTAATCTAGACTAAGTCTAATTACCTTAATTCCACCCGAAGTATAGTAGGGGGAACTAACTACCCACTGCGGCTCTGCCTGATGGCTGCGGATCATGGGTATCATTTATTGGGCTAGATTGGGTAGAACTGCGATACGCTTTCGAAATTAAGTGGTTTAAGCCTTAAGTGGGGTGTTTGTGCTCAGCTTAAGGTCTAACAATTAATCACAAAATAAACATGTAGAAACTATATTGACTCATTGTTAGGACGAGGGTTCGATCCCCTCCGGCTCCACAAAATCAAAAATCTTCGATTTTATAATTTTGTGAAAGCCCCGATTAGTTCGGGGCTTTTTTATCTAGATTGCTTCACCCAACCACTTTTAACAAGGTAAAACTTTTGTAAATCAATGTAAATGCTGATTTTCGTTTAGTTTAAAGCCATAGATTCGAGTAAACCAAAAAATTAAAATGATGAAACAGACTTTATTTTTAATCGGATGTATTTTTGTTGGACTGTCATGCCAAGAAGAGGCTTTACTTGAATCAACAGAAGAACTTGAAGCATGCAGCGCTGATACTACTATCTATAATAATTCAATTAAAGAAAATTTCAAAGTTGATTTTACTTTGGATGAGAACAATGCTATTGTAGCAACGATAACGCCTGGGGAAGGTGCATTTTTTGCCTCACCGGAGTCAAAAGAGTCATTAAAAGGTTATGCACAACTGCAATTAGAAGAAAATGATTTCATCCATACGGACGGGAGCTACATTGAATCTCCTGTTTCAAGAAAGAGCTTCGATCCTTTTTCTCAAGGCTACATTAATTGGGTGTATGAAAAGACTTCTTATACATACGGAACCTGCAGAAAAGTAGAAGAAGATTTTGAAGTAGCTGGCAACATGTGTTTTGTTATTGAACCTGAATGTAACCGTTATGAAGTTGGGTTTTTATTGAAGAATACGAACGGTAAATTGACAATCCAGAAGACGAATACAGTTATCAATAATTTATCGAATTGATTATAACAGGTAATTATAGAAATTCTTAATCTTTAATTTTCTGAATTTCTATTATTTTAGTAACATGATTAAAAACTCACAATTTCTATTTTGCCTTTTCTTATTTTTTCAAACGCTTAGTTTATCGCAAACGGCTGATATGACCTCGGCTGTTGAGCAAACTGACCTATTGTTTGGTGCAGCTGTTGTAGACCTTCAATCTGATGAAGTGAAGCTCATGTTTGTATGCGAAAAGTCTTATCAACCGACTGACGGTACTCCGGCTACTTTAATTATTCATCAAGGCGTTGAAGATAAAAAGGGAAATCTTTCTACTGTTCACGAAGAAGCGGGTGTTACCATTTCAAAAGTGGATGTTGCGGAGTCAGGAATTGCTGTAACATTAACCGTAAAATTGCCGAAGAAAAAATCTAATTTGAATGATTATCTAGAGTCTGACAATGAGGTGTTTATCAGTTGGAAAAAAGACTTGCTTATTGAGCATGAAATTGTGAAAAATGAAAATGGTAAAACCATTATTGATTCTAAATATTTCAGTGGTTTTCCTATGGGTGAATCAATCGAGTACTCATCAGAAGATAGTATTACAAGAGAAAACTTTAGCATGCTCGGTCAATATCACGGAGAGTATAAAATCTATTATAACGACACACTATTAAAGCGTTTGAACTACTTTTTGGGTCAATTATCTGGTCCTGAGATTTGGTATCATCCGAATGGAAACATACGTTACGAAGGTGAAAATATTGATGGATTAAAAGAAGGTTCAGCTAAGAATTATTACGAAGACGGAACTTTACATACCACAGGGAATTTTGTAAATGACACGTTGGAAGGCGAATATGTGGTTTATTACAAAAACGGTAATAAAAAAGAATCGGGTAAAAAGCACAAAGGAGAATATGCTGGGGTATGTACGGCCTATTATGAAAATGGAAACATTCATTTTCAGCAAACAAAGGTTGATGGACTTTCATCAGGGCCGTATTTCAGAAATTATGAATCTGGTAAACTTGAAGTCAAAGCGAACTGGTTAAATGGAGAGTTAGATGGAGAACGCATTGATTATTACGAAAACGGTAAAAAGAAAATGCAAGGCAAATACAAAGCCGGTAAGCAAATAGGAGAGTGGCAGTATTGGGATGAACAGGGAGAGAAAAGAACTGAAAAGTTTGACTGATTCTAGTTCACCAAACGACTAATTGGTAGTTGTAGAGAAAAAGTAGAGCCTTTACCCAAAGCTGTTTCGAGCTTGACCGATCCTTCATGAAATTGTGCGATTTTATTCACCTGGGCTAGACCAATTCCTGTGCCTTCGTACTCATCTCTGGTGTGTAATCGTTGAAAAATCAAGAATATTCGCTTTTTAAATTGAGGCTCGACTCCAATTCCATTGTCTTTTACATGAATAAAGAAATTACGATCTTGAATCTCGCTACTTATTTCAATTTTAACAGGACGATTGTCTGATTTGAATTTTAAAGCATTTGAAATCAAGTTTTGAAATAGAATCCGAATTTCGTTATAAGAACCTTTGATTTTAGGCAGTTGGTGGACGTTTACTTCTGCATCTGATTCTGAGATAACTGAATGAAAGTCCATTAGAATTTCATTGATTATTTTATTTAAATCGATCTCTGTTATTTGCGTGTTTTTACCAATTCTTGAATAATCCAAAATGCTTTGAATTAAATTCTTCATCCTTTTGTTGGCTCCAACAATTCGGTGCAAAAATGCTTTTCCGTTTTCATCTAAGCCGTCTGAATACTTCTCAAGAACAAGGCCTATAAAGCTTGAAGCAGTTCTCAGTGGTTCTTGAAGGTCATGTGATGCTACATAGGCAAATTGTTCCAGTTCAGCATTTTTATTCACCAGCAATTCATTTTGTAATTGAATCTTTCGGGCGTCTTCAATTTGCTGGCTAATGTCTGTTAAACTACACATGTAATAGGAATCTAATTCGGTAAGAATTGAATTGAAATGAAAGGCCACATCTCGAGCCTCCCCTTGATGATTTTTAATATGTAATTGTAATTCGATTGAAGAACTTTCAGGATTGGAGATATTATTTATAATTAAATCTGCATTTTTCTGATCAAACAAGATGGATATTGGTTGACCCAAAATTTGGTCCTTTTCTATTCCAAACCAGTTGGTTAGCGTCTCATTACATTTGATTACTGAATAGTTTTTAGCATCCAATGAAAAGAACATCTCATTCCCATGCTCATAGAGGTTCCGGTAGATTTGTTCACTTTCTTTTAAACGTTGCTCACTGTATTTGAGGTCACGCGTTCTGATTTCAACTTGTTTGGCCAAGTTCACTTTTGCCTTTTCTATTGAGTCTAATGATTTTCGACCAATCAAAACGACTAAGGCACAAGACCAAATAGCGATTATTGAAAATACCACATTAAGGATGGCTGTATTCCTTTCAACACCGCCTTGAGCACCTGTTTGATAACTGATGATGAGTAAAAAAGAACAAAAAACTCCGAATACAATAGTGGAATGTTTCCAGGGTAAAAGCCAGCTATAGAAAATTACAATAGCATAAGCAACTCCAGTGGCTACAGTATTTGGCGCTTTATAGTCCAATAAATAAATCATTGCCGTTAGCATAAGGGCTAAGGCTAGCAGAGCGATATTTTGTCCTGAATTTTTCAGCTTTTTTGGTTCAAACGATCCACTTCTTTTTGAAGAGATTCAATCTGCATGTCTTTTAAATCTAACTGATCCTGGATACTTTTTACGTCCTCTTCAGTTGGGTTGGGTTTATGTCTTGTTGTGATATCTAAGAGCTTCGGTAAATCTCTGATAAGGGCAAAAACAGTAACAAAACTGACAATTGCGGTAAAAAATTTGACCAGAGCACTGAGTCTGTAGGCAGGCCACCAAAAAATAATAGCATCTAAAACATGTGTCATCCCACATAAAAGTATGAATGCTCCGAATAACCAAAAAACAGGCAAAAAAGGGATGTTTGGTCTTTTTTGAATGAATAAAATGATAATTACCGGAATGAAAAAATAGGCTAACCAAATGGCAAGATCACTCAGTATGTATAACCAACCGTGGAATGAGGTCCAGGTCCCACAATACCATCTCGGTGGCCATGCTTCTACTTCTAATAATTTGGTGAAGAATTCGGTAAGTTCATTCATAGTGTAGGAAAAGCTTCAAAACTAGCCAGACACATTTAAAATAGCATCAGTATTTATACTGAGTCGAATCAGGGTAAATACGTAAAAAAAATGGTGAAAACTTGTGATTTATTGGGAGCAGGTTATTTAACTGTAGATTTTAGTTGATTCAGTTTTAAATTGTTTTAATTTTATGAGGAGATAACAATAATATTGTCATAATATGCACAGATTTTTTCTTTCTGTTTTTTTTGTTTTTTATTGTTCGCTTAGTTTCTGTTCTGATTGGACACTCGAAAAAAATGAAGATGGAATTAAAGTGTATACCCGCAAATCTGCTGGTACAGACATTTTAGAATTTAAAGCCATTTCAACCATTAACGCATCTAGATTGGCTATTGCAAAAGTAATTGCTCGTGTGACAGATTATCCTAATTGGTTTCCAGATTGTTCTGATGCTAAGTTGGTTGAGAAAATAAACTCAACTCAACGCAAGTATTATTATCGTTTAGATTTACCATGGCCAGCTTCAGACAGAGACGCCGTGATGCTGCTTTCTGTGGATGTTGATAATGACAAAGGGATAACGGTACTAAATTTCACGAAATCGACCGGTAAACCTAATGTTAGTGGAGTGGTGCGAATGCCGGCTGCAGATGGATTTTGGAAATTGACCTCAATTAGCGAAACAAAAACTGAGCTGCATTATCAATTCTTGGCAGATCCAGGTGGAAGCTTGCCAACTTGGATTATCAATATGTTTATTGTAGATGGACCCTATGATGCCATCATAGCATTAAAAGGAAAAGTTGAATAGTCTTGGCAATGATGTCAATCATCTAGAAATAGCCCAGATTCATAGAATTAGCGAACCATTTGGCACAATTTTCGTTTAACTTCAATTAAAAACAGCTACTAAAAGTGTTTAATAAAATTGCATTCATTTGTTTTGTCTTATTTTCTGTCAATTCTTTTTCACAGAAAACGAGAGTCAATGCCTTTAACCGAGATTTTGAAAAGTATCGCAGCACTACGGTTTTTGATTATATACATGATGATTTTGATTCAACGAAACTCGTTTGGGTGGCAGACATAACCGTTGAATTCGATACCATTATTCCAGGAATGATTGGTGAATGTTTTAAAGAATTAAAAGAAAAGGCAAACAGGCTAGGAGCTAGTGGTTTCAGGGTTACCGAATCTGATTTAGAATCAATTGGTGATCAAAAGTTTATTTCAATTTCTACCTATTGGTTGAGAATGGAAGATCGTGATGAGAATTACTCACTCTCACAATCTAATACCATTTATTTATTCGGTTTACTTGGATATCATCAATCAATTTCGGGTTACCCAATATCTCTAAACGATTCTGAGTTCATTGTACATGGGTTAACTTACCATTCTTACGAGTTTATTGATGACCAAAGAATACATTTACTCTTGGGTTCCAAGTCAAGAGGGGCACATGAACATATCCATATTAAGGATGGAATGAAACCAAGGTTTTTCTACTTTAATTTGGTGAAAGGTTCGTTCAAAAACGCTTGGATATCTGAGTATAAAGAGAACTATGGTATGTTTTTATCTCAGATTTTGAAAAAAGAAAGCAAGTAAACTTATTTGGCATCATTTAATGATGTTTGCATTATATTTGATGAAAAAAAGATGACTTTTGCTCGAATTTGCCTTGTAATTGCAATTTTATCTTCAATTCAATCCTTTGGACAAACTGGAGAGGCCCAGAAAAATCTACCAGGAAATTGGATGGGAATTGATTTGTATCAAGATCAAGACTCTTATGACGGTAAAAACTATTTTCTTCCCAATGAGGAATTCTTAGTTATTACTCCCAATAACATCAGCATTTACTTTTATCCTTATTCAAAATCAGATGAATTTGATGTTAAAATTGATGATAGACAAATCACCTACATAGTGGGCAAAAAGAAACTAGAAACTAATTATTCATTCACCAATGATAAATATGATACATTAGTTTTTACCATGCATTTTATCAATAAAACCTTCGTTAAAATGTATTCTAGGGTGACTTCAATAACAGATAGGATGGAAGTTGATTATGCTACCTTGAAAGAGTTGGATGATTATGGTTTCAACCCGTCTTCAATTACTCACCTTTTTGAATTGGATACTTTTCACACTGAATTATACAATGGATTTTCTGATATTGACTCATTGAATTTTAAACCTTATCAAAATATTCAATTTATCAATGATCAAACCATGTCATTGAATAGGGCAGACGCAATCAATATTTCAAGGGGCTACAAGACTATAAAATTTAAAGAAGGTGGCCAAGATCATGAATTTAGAATTCAGCACAGTGAAGGGACCCAGAGTTTTTCGATTATTCCAGTATCAATGTGTCAATGTGATTCCATCATAATTCCTTATTTGACAGTTGATTGGGCAGATCGTATCCGAAAAGATATGAAGGAGAATGCTTATAAGTATAGATAAGTTTAGTCAATTCTTACGCCAATGACGCAAACGTCATCTAGTTGCTCAAGATCACCTTGCCATTCATCAATTGTCATTTCTAAAATGTCATGCTGTCTTGACATGGATTGAAGATGATTCATTACCAACAATTTTTTGAAATTTGAGTATTTGAATTTCTTACCTTTTTCACCTCCAAATTGATCAGCATAGCCGTCAGAAGACAAGTAAATACAATCTCCAGATTCTAATTGAATTTCGTTATTCGTGTATTTCTTTTCAGTTTGTCCTGATCCAATGGCAATCTTATCTCCTTTAATTTCGGTTAATTCACCTTCCCTCACTAAGTAAAGTGGATTGTAGGCTCCAGAGAATTGTAGTTTTTTGGTGATTTTATTATAACTACAGATGGACATATCCATGCCATCCTTAATATTGGTAGTTTCAAGATTGTTCTGCAAGGTCTTGTAAACAATTTTATCTAAAGTATACAGTATTTCAGACGGTTGTGTAATTGATAATTCATTCACAATCTGATTCAAGCTGTTATGACCAATTAAGCTTAAAAATGCCCCAGGAACACCATGTCCAGTACAATCTACTACTGAAAATAACACTTCATCTCCAACAGCACTTATCCAATAAAAATCTCCAGAAACGATATCTTTTGGTTTAAACAACACGAACGATTCAGGCAAATGAGATCTTACTAATCCTGCACTTGGCAGCGTAGCATCTTGAATTCGTTTGGCATAGATGATACTGTCAGTGATGTGTTTATTTTTTTCTTCAATGATCTCTTTTTGTTGATAAAGCTCAGCTGTTCTTTCCCTTACTTTATCTTCCATGTTCTCATAGAGTCTAGCATTTTCTAGAGCAGCGCCAATAGTTGTTGCCAAACTTCTTAAAATATCTACATGATATTCTGTGTAGGCTGCTACTTCATAACTTTGAACTGTCAACAATCCCACTATTTTATCCTTTAAACTAATTGGTATATAGACGATAGAGGTAGAGTCTTTACCTGAAACAGGGGCTTGCAGTCCTTTTATATATTTCGAGTATTCCTCAAAATAATTTGAAATCACGATTTCCTCGTTGTTGTTAAAGCAGTAAGTCGCCAGTCTCTCATCAGAAAGTTCGTACCCAAACTCTTCCATTTTTGCACCATTTTCTATGAATCCAGGCATAGAGATTCTTTTCTTCTCGGGATCAAAAATACCCACACCAAAGCAGGTGGCATCCATCAGGGTATTGATGTTTTTATATACTGAGCTGATAATGGTTTCAATTTCCAAGGACTGTGCGATATCTTTCGATATCTGGCTCATCAATTTCGTGTTCTGATAGGCCTGATTAATTTCCTCTGTTCTTTCTTTTACTCGGTCTTCTAAACCTTTATAAAGATTAGCATTTTCAATTGCTGAGCCTATACTTACAGATATTGCACGTAAAATATTAAGGTCATTATCAGAGTAAGCGTCAACTTCAAAACTTTGTACCGTTAATACCCCAATCAAGTTTCCTTTTGAAGATAATGGGATGTAAATCATTGATTCAGGCATATCTCCTTCAACTGCTTGGTAATCCTCTTCTAAATATTGTTGATACTCATTTTTCCAATCATTGATGAGAATTTCTTTATTCTGTTTAAAGGAAATGGTAGATATTTTTTCATCTGATAAAGGATAACTAAAATCAGACAATCGTGTGCCTTTCTCCATTGCGCCTTGGAAGAATAAATCATCCGATTCTGGTCGGTGAATAGCAATTCCAAAAACTTCAGCGTCCATTAAATTATTCACGTTGGAATATACTTTTGAAATGATATCTTCAACTGATAATTCCGCAGCAATTTCTTTCGAAATTCGACTCAATAAGTCCGTGTTTTCAAAGGCCTTTTGAATTTCAGCCGTTCTTTCTTTCACCTTTTCTTCCATCACTTCAAAACTTCTAGCGTTTTCCAAAGCCAGAACTGTGTATTGAGCGAGAGTTTGCACAATAGTAAGGTGATAAGGTGAATAGGCATTTTTATCAAAAGATTGAACTGAGATGACACCTAAAACGCCATCCTTTCCGCGAAGTGGGAAAAAGATTAATGAACTTGGCATTTCCCCGTCCATCACAACAATCTCATTCACCCATTTTTTATATTCTGTGACATTATCATTGATCAAAATGGGTTCATCTTTCTTAATACAAACTACTGAATAATTATTGTCATTATCCATTGTAGCCTCCATAACCCCTAATCTTCTGCCTTTTTCATATTCAAAAGGATAGCGGATCATGTTGGCTTCTTTGTCATAAATTCGGACTCCAAATACAGTGGCATCCATCAATTTATTTACGTTAGCGTATAATCTTTCAAATACATTTTCAAAGTCTAGAGAGGAAATTAATTCTTGACCAATTTTATTAAGAAGTTCTGAATTGTCGTAGGTTGTTTGAAGTTCAGCGGTTCTAGCCTGAACTTTTTCGTCCATTTGCTCATAGAGACTGGCATTATCCATTCCAATTCCTGTGTACAAAGCTATCGAACGGAGCATGTTCACCTGATATTCAGAATAAGAGTTTGTTTTAAAACTTTGAACCGTAATTACTCCAATTTTTCTTCCTTTTGCTTTCAATGGCAAATAAATCAAAGAAGAAACAGATCTTCCAACTCTAGGTTCCAAATACTTATTGATGTATTTAGAATAGTCATTTTCAAAGTCATTTAGGATCAATTCTTCATCTCTATTGAAGCAAACACAGGCCATACGGTCCATGTCATTTAAATCATAATCTGCGCCATCCAATCGTTGACCACTTTCAATGTAGCCTGGGAAAGCAAGAGCATTTGCATCTTCTTTATAGATTCCAATTCCAAATCCTTCAGCATCCATTAACTGGTTAATGTTTTTGTATGCTACTTCGATAATTGCTTCAACACTTAATTGAGAAGTAATTGATTTTCCTATTTCACTCAGTAATTTTGAGTCTTCATAGGTTTTTGTAATTTCTTTTGTTCTTTCACGAACTTTGTCTTCCATTACCTCATAATTTTTAGCATTTTTAAGTGCTAGCGAGGTATATTGAGCAAGCGTTTTAACAATCGTCAAGTGGTAAGGAGTATAGGCGTTCTTCGCAAAAGATTGCGAACTGATACATCCTATTACTTTTCCATCTACCTCAAGCGGGTAGAATATTAACGACTCAGGCATTTCTCCATCAACGACAAAGATTTCATTTACCCATTTTGAATATTCGGCGCGGTTATCATTGATTAGAATCGGTTCATTCTTTTTAATGCAAACGGCTGAGTAATTATTCTCATTATTGAAGTCAGCCTCTCCTGGCTCTAATCGAACTCCTTTTTCATATTCAAAGGGATACTCAATGACAGCTCTTTCAAAGTCAACTAATCTCACCCCAAATACTGAGGCGTCCATTAATTTATTTACATTTTGATACAATCTTTCAAAAACACTTTCAAAATCAAGGGTAGAAATTAACTCTTGTCCAATTTTATTCAGTAGTTCTGAATTCTCGTATGTTTTTTGGAGTTCAACAGTTCGCTCTTGAACTTTGGCATCCATCTTTTCATAGAGATCAGCGTTATCAATTGCAATTGAAAGGTAAGAAGCAAAACTGGTTAGAATATTTAGGTGATGTTTCGTAAAGGCATTCTTTTTATCACTTTGCGCATAAAGTATCCCAATCGTTGTTTCTTTAACTGACAGGGGTAATACAATTACAGACTCTGGTGCGTTATGCAACAATACTTCACCTTCTTTTATGTATTTAGTGACCTCATTTTGATAATCACCTATATGTACATGTTTGCCCGTTTTTACCGTATAGTTAGATAATTTTCGATCATCAAGTGAATATTCAAAATAGGCATCCCTTGTACCACCATCAATAGCTAGCTTAACTTCAAGCTTATTTTCATCATAATTACAAACACCGATAAAAATCCCTTGCGCATCCATTAAGGAGTTAATGCGCTCATAGATAATTTGGAAAATTGCTTCAATGTCAAGGGTAGAAGTTATCTCTTGACCTATACTACTTAGGGTTTGAACATCCTTGAAGTAATTTTCTAGTTGTGCATTTTTACGTTCTAAATCGTCTTTCTCTTTTTGGATTTGATCCAGTCGTCCTTTTAACTCAAAGGCTTTTATCTTTTTATCTTCAGCTTCGTTAAAAAAGCTTTGTTTTGCTGAATGAAAAGCTTTGAAATGTTTTACGAATAAGGTCAAATTCCCCATGTCCTCGTACAACTCTGACAATCCTTCGTGCGATTTGTAAATGAGTTCAAATGATCCCAGTTCATTTCCAATTTCAAGCGCATCTTTAAAACTTTGAACCGCAGATAGATTATCACCAGCAAGAGAGTAGGTTTCTCCCATATGCAATTTGGTGGTACCCATACCATCTTTAAACCCCATTTCTTCTCTAAGTTTGAAAGAAATGGTAAAATGTTCTAAGGCTTTAGGATAGTTCTTCAGTTTTGCATAAATGGTCCCGGTTCCATCATGCGCATAGGAGAGCGTTTGTTTGACATCAATTTTCTCAAGAATCTCAAGGGCCTTGTTCATGTATTGAAGCGCCTCGTCATATTTTTCTAAGTTGGTATAGCTATTACCTAAACCATCATAAATTCTTGCCAATAAGGCCAAATCTTCACCCTGAATTGCTAGTTCAAGCCCTTTATTTAAATTCTCAATTGCGGCTTCATTGTCACCATTGGTATAATGAACAGTACCAATACCGTTAAAGGCATTGGCCTGACCATGTAGGTCATCAATATCACTAGCACGAGCCAATGATCTTTCGGCATGCTCTAGCTGTTTAGCGCTATCACCTAAAAAATAAAATACAATTGAAAGATAATAGTGGAGTTGAACCTCTTGTTTAAACTCACCACATTGATTTAATAAGTCAACTGCCTGAAAGCAATAGGATAAAGCTTTTTCATAGTCACTTAACCATACGTTTGCCGCACCCAAGTTTCCATAAGACCAAGCGATTCCTTTTGCGTATTCTAATTCTTGTGAACGTTTGAGATTCTCCTTGGCAATGAGTACCGTTTTTGTAGGATCGGTACGAACAATTTTCCAAGCTTCTAAGTTACTTAGGTCAATGGTCGCTATTTCTTCTTGAGTGAGAATCATGAAGTATGTGAATTCCCCCAAATATAAGTATTTATTTACTCAAATTCTATGGAAATGGTAGAGTTAATTAAGTGATTGAAATTCAACTCTTTATTCTTTTGTTTTATGCAGGTTGACGAGGTTTGGCACAGCTTTTGAACTCCCATATTTGAAATTTCTTATGATTTATTCGAACCTTTTCAAAAAGTCTACCGTAAGATTTGGAGCAGTCATAAGTAAAACTGAAAGTCATGAATTTAGAAGAAATTAGAAATACAATTATTAAGTCGGCGCAATTGAAATTGCAGAGACATAAGCATTTAGGTTCTCAATCTAATTTAAGTATATCGCAGGTTGCAGAATTACACGACATTGTTAACGGTATGGCTGATGAAGCAAGAATCACACCAGATCATTTGATCGGAAGAATAAGTTTGAATTAGCAGTTTAATTGCTATTTGGTTATAATTAAGCCGTCCTTTTTTAGGGCGGCTTTTTTTAATGGGTAATGACGCCTGAACCTATTGTTTCGTTTTCTAAATACCAAGCTGCAAACTGTCCAGCAGCTATTCCAGTCATCAATTCATCAAACAAAATATATAAACCATCTTCTTCTTTATACAAGGTGGCTTTAACAAGATCTTGTCTGTACCTAATTCTAACTAAATACTCGGCGTTTTCACCGGTTTCTAAAGTTAAATCTGGTCGTAACCAATGAATTTCAGAGTTCTTAATGAATAATGCTTTTTTATTCAAGCCGGGATGATGTTCTCCTTGACCAGTATAAATTACATTTTCAGAAACATCACGGTGCAGAACAAATAATGGGAGAGGAGTACCACCAACACCTAATCCTTTCCGTTGACCATTAGTAAAATAATGAGCGCCTTGGTGCTGTCCTACTACCTTTCCGTCTGTTTTCTTAAAGTTAAATGGCTGCGATAAGAATTTATAATCTCCTGAATCTAACTTAGATTGATAATTAACCAGCTCCTCCAAATCTTCTGATAATTCAACAATATCGCCCTTTTTTGGTTGAAGTTGCTGTTGTAAAAAAGTCGGAAGCTTTACTTTTCCTATAAAGCAAAGGCCTTGTGAGTCTTTTTTATCGGCAGTAATAAGATCTTGTTCGGCAGCAATTTTTCTAACTTCCGATTTTTGCATGCCGCCAATTGGGAATAATGCTTTTGCCAGTTGCTCTTGTGATAACTGACATAAAAAATAGCTTTGATCTTTATTTTTATCAGCTCCCGCAAGCAATTGATACATGCCGTTATCAAGCTTACCTTTTTGACAATAATGCCCGGTAGCAACAAAGTCAGCTCCTAATTTTTCAGCTTCCTTTAAAAAGATATCGAATTTTATTTCTCGGTTACAAAGTACATCCGGGTTAGGTGTTCTTCCTTGCTCATATTCATTGAACATATAATCGACTATGCGATCTTTATAATCTTCGCTTAAATCTAGCGTTTGAAAAGGAATGCCTAATTTTTGGGCCACTAATAAAGCGTCCTGACTATCCTCAATCCATGGACATTCATCAGAAATTGTCACCGACTCGTCATGCCAATTTTTCATAAAAATTCCAATGACATTATAGCCTGCTTCTTTCATTAAATAAGCTGCTACACTTGAGTCTACTCCTCCAGATAATCCTACAACGACCGTTTGCATGGCACAAATTTATTCAATCATTTTGTATCAAAGACATTTTTTGCTTAACATTCTTTAGGATAAACTTTGGAGTAATTTTTGTTACTTTATAAATTCAAATGAAACTAGCTTTATTAATCGTATTGGTTGGACTTTGTTCAATTGGATTTAGCCAAAAGGCGAATTATTCAGATTCACTGATTACAGTGCATGGACAAGTGCACGATACCACTTATAACGTAGGGTTTTACAATTTAGTGGTTGTCAATAAAACTTTGGGTAAAGGAATATTTGGAGAATATGATGGATCATTTTCAATCACCCTGCGAAAATCTGACCAGATTGGCGTTTCTGTGGTAGGCTATCAAACGATCTACTTCTCATTCAAAGATAGTTTGTATAGACCTAGTTATAGTATCGATTTATATGTGGAAACACTTGAATTTACTTCTTCAGAGGAGGTGATTGTCAAACCATTAAAGACCTTGGATCAACTCAAAGAAGAACGTGCAGCGATTGCCAAAAGAGAAGTGCCTGTTGTGACCATTTCAAATGCTATCCAAAGTCCAATTACTGCCTTGTATGTAGCTTTTAGTAAGCGTGAGAAAACTAAAAGGAAAGTTGCCGAAATGGAATATCAAGATCAACAAGATGATATTGTAAAAGAAATCCTTCGAGTATACGTGCACAATGACATCATTGATTTAAGTTCAGCCGACTATGATGAGTTCATTGTTTTCTTAAATCTGAATGTAGATTTTCTTAAAATGGCTACTGATTATGAGTTAATTAGTTATATTCAAGAAAAGTTCGAACACTTCAAAAGAATTAAAGAAGGGTTTTAATTGAACGTTTTGTATTAGTTCTTGTACAGTCTCATGAAAACTTGCAGCATGAAAAAAACATTCCTCCTATTTCTTACACTTTTTACCGGTTTTGTTATGGCAGAAGATGAATTAAGAATTCTTCCTCAATATTATAATATCATCTCAGATGAGAAGGATGACTCAGTTGATAAAGAAACCTATTTACTCGAAGGTAAAATCCAGATGTTTTCGAGTTTAAGTCCAATTGAGAATGTATTAGTAGGCTGCACATCCTCTGGAACCTGGACTAAAAGTGATCAAGAAGGAAATTTCAGTATTCTTTTAAAAAATACCGACCAACGGGTTTATTTTTATTTGAAAGGATGGAATGAATTGGTGATTGAGGATTACGAATTCAAAGGCGGTCATCATATTAAGATGGATGTTTATCTGGTTCAAGAAAGAGCCGATAACCAAATGATTAAAAGAAAACCGGTTATTTATCTATATTCGGAAGAACCATTAACTGCAACTGTCAAGATTGATCCGAAAGGAGATTTTACTTTTACCTATCCCAATTATCAGGATAAATGGGAAGTTGAAATTGACGCACAAAATCAAATGACGGTTGATGGAAAGTCGTATCCGTACTTATTTTGGGAGGCAAAATCTCCAAGTTTGAATTATTCGTTCACTCATAATGCCATAGATGGCTTTTTAATCGAATCAGAAAAAGCGGTTGATTTTTTAGAAGCTAGTTTAAATGATTTAGGATTCAATCAAACTGAAAAAACAGATTTCATCACTTATTGGGGGCCGATTTTACAGCAGGATAAATTCGCTTTTATTCAGTTTTTGATAGATGATAATTACCAATCTGAAGTAGCGGAACTGCAAGTTGAGCCTAAACCAGATAACCTGAGAAGAGTATTTATTTTATGCTCTAGTTTATCTAATGACGAAATTGGCGTTGAAGTAAATCCTCAGTCGTTCAGTTCTTTTAATAGAGAAGGATTTACGCTAGTTGAGTGGGGCGGGAGCACGATTGATTTTAACAATATCAGTCATTGATGCGTTTTTTTCTTGCATTCATAGTCAGTTGCTCAACCTTTTACAGTTTTTCGTTCAAAGAGGGCTTATTTGTCGATTATCAGGTAAGATCTGATGATTTTGATTCTACCTTAAATGAAGGATTTATTAAAGTGTCAGGGAAGGTTTTGCTAGATGGAATGCCTAGGCCTAATGCTCTAATTTCGAATGGGAACAGTCAAGATGAAACGCGAGCTAAGACTAATGGAGAATATGAAATTACCTTTAAGTTAACGGATAGTACTTTTATCTTTTGTTATCATCCACAAGCCAAAAAAGAACTAATTATAAAAAACTACGAGTTCATTTCTCAACACCACATTGTCATTGATTTTTATCTTCAACCAGCGCACTCCATTAGGCCAATGAAAAAGCCAGTGATTTATTTGTATGCAAATGAAGAAATGGATTGCAGCGTTGATATTATTCCTAATGGGGATTTGACTTTTACCTATCCACAAAAAGATGATGTTTGGAATGTTTCTTTAGGTCCCAATCATTTACCCGAATTTGAAGGTGCAGCATATCCCTATTTATTTTGGGAAGGAGAAGGAAATGTAAGGTATATGGAAGAAGAGGGAGAATTATTAGGAGAAGTTGTTGACACTGATTCTCTCGTGAACTATTTTGAGAATCGACTGTCTCTATACGGCCTAAACTTCAAAGAGCGCAGTGATTTCATCACATTTTGGGCTCCTCAGCTTTTAGATGAAAAATTTGTTTT
>JAUHXX010000282.1 GCA_030426825.1 Bacteroidia bacterium
TGGACGCAGCAGAATTCAACAAGCACCACTCAATTTGTGGACAAGGTGGACTTTGTCAATGAAAATGTGGGTTATACTTTGCTGTATCCGAGTATAGTTCTCAGCACTGTTGATGGCGGGAATACATGGACACCAACAACAATTGCTGGTTCTGACTTAAACGCTTTATCATTTGTTGATACACAAACCGGCTGGGCAATAGACTATGTTGATGCGTCTATATATAAAACTATCAATGGTGGTTCAACTTGGCAGCCCGTTTACACCAATCCTTTTTTTTCGGGCTATGCCTACGATATTCACTTTGTTGATGCGAATCACGGTTATGCCACTCGTACAGATTATTTCCTTTACACGGATGATGGTGGCTCCACATGGGATTCAATCACTACACCGGGTGGAGCAGATTTATACTTCTTAAATCAACAAAACGGATTTATTTTAAATGGGAATTATTTGCATAGTACCCAAAATGGCGGAACAGTTTGGAGTACCTCAACAATTCACACAGGCACCGAATATATTAACGGGTTTTGTGCAATTGATGCTTTGAATATTTGGGCTGTCGGAGAACTAGGTATTATGAAGCATACGATAGACGGAGGAAATAACTGGGTGACTAAAAACAGCGGTGTAACTACTGAATTACAGGGAGTGAAATTTTTTGATGAATACAATGGTGTTGCTGTAGGTAATGGAGGTGTGGTTATAACTACTGCTGATGGTGGTTTGAATTGGGTAACGAATACGAGCGGTGTAGGGGCAGACTTGTATCAGTTGGATATGGTAAGTGCTGGACAAGCGTGGGTAACTGGAGCCTCTGGTACCATTATTTCTTCAACCGCTTATACTGATGTTCAGATTCAAGACTATTTGGGAGATACCTTGGTTTGTATAGGTACAAATGAGTCGATTCTACTTTGGGTTAAAAATGATGGATCAAGTCCAATTTCTTCTGGTAATTTCTCTTTGTCAGGCTCCAACGGCTCTTCACTGAATTACAATTGGTCTGGCTTACTTATGCCCGGCACGGACGATCAAATCGATATTGGATCCGTCACCATTCTACAAGGGGAGTCATTTGTTGTGACATTTTCAGGAGATTCAGACAATTCCAATAATGACTTTAATTTTAGTATAGATAAAGCAGGAGATGAGGTGACTTTTAGCGGGCCTCATATGGTTTGTCCGGGTGATTCAGTGACCATGTCGGTGACTGGAGCTGAAACTGTTGTTTGGCCTGCATTTGTTTTAGAATTCGATACGTCAATTACTTTTGTGCCGACTTCTTATGGAAGTTATGAGGTGATCGCGGAAGATAATTTTGGCTGTCCTCATACTGGGAATATTCAAGTAGATCTTTACCCAACATGTGATACGGCTGCAACTGACACAAGCGTTTATGATAATACGAATATTGCAATAACTCCAAATAATGATGGAAAAAACGATTTTCTTTATCTGGATGGAATTGAAAATAACAGTAATACAGTAAGAATTTATAACCGTTGGGGTGATTTGATCAAAACAATAAAGGATTACGACAATGAAAGCAATAATTGGGATTGTACTTATCTCAACGGAGGTTTAGTAGCTGCTGGTACTTACTTTTTTACTTTAGAAATTCCAGATTTAAATGTATCTGAGACAGGCTGGCTGCAAGTAATCCCCTAACAAACTATCATTTCGAAAAGCAATATCACGTTTAGTAATTTATTTGAAGGATTTGAAGTGAAATAATTACCATCCTGCTGTCAAAATACCACTTAAAATCTCTCCGAAGATTTCACCAATAAAACTCAAAAAATCCCAAAAAGCAGAACTTTCGTTTTTCTTTTTGAATTTGGATTGGGAGTAACCGTAATATTCATCACCTTTTGCACGGCCTTGCTTTGCATAGTTTTTGACTTTTGACTCCCATCTTTTTCGCCGGTTAACTTTTTTCTCAGAAGTATAGGTCTTGCCTGATAGGTGTAAATCGAGGATTTTGTCGTAGCGGACTTTTTTTCGCGGCGATTTTAATACTTGATAAGCTTCTGTGAGTTCAATAAAATCTTCATGAGCAGTTTCTGATTTGTTGACGTCAGGATGCAAGTGTCTTGCTTTTTGACGATAGGCTCTACGGATATCAATTTGCTTTGCACTACGTTCAAGGCCAAGTATTTTGTAATAATCTTTCACTTAAATTTAAGGACGTTCAAGATTTATGAATATTTGAATGCAAGAAGAAGTCTGATTTGAAAGAATTTCTTTATCGTTTTAAACAAAACACGGTTCCAATTGACTTGATTATTTGATCTTCATGTTTTATGGCTTTTGCAGGAGCGCCAATTACAATGGATCCATTGTGAATTGAAGTTGAAAATCCCAGACTATTGGCCCTACCATTATCACATGCCATTATTTTTTCCTGGAATACCCATTTATTGTCAAGCATTTTGTAAAGATATACTGCACCGCAAGAACAATGAGGAGCTTCAGTATTTCCTCCGGAAGTGCTTGAAATTATTAACTGGTCCCCTTCAGTAGCAATATGTGATCCGAAATAATCTTCTAATTCACCGTCAGAAATAGTCAGCTTTTCTGTTTGACGGTAAGTACCATCTGGTTGTCTCATAAAAACAAAGGCAGCACCTATGTTCGAATTGTCTTTAGCCGCTCCACAAATTATTGAATTATCATTTATATCAAAACTTTCTAAGCCGAGTTCGTATTCACCTATTTTTTTAGAGCTTTTTAGCGAAGTTTTATATTTAAATTTTCCATCTTCAGCCTCAAAAACAAAAAGATCATCTGATAGTCCAGCACACACTAAAGTCTGGTCATGAACTTTAAGATTTCTGCCAAAATTTATTCCAAATGGTTTATCTACAGGGCAATATATTGTCTGACTTTCTGACCACCTGCTAGATGTTTTTTTAAATATATAAACGGCCCCCGCCATCATTATTTTTTTACCATCTGGTTTTATTTCATTTTTCCATTGGGCACCAATGGCAAGTGTTCCGTTATGAAGGTCTAAAGAATTTCCGAATTGATTTCTTACCGCAAAATCTTTTGAGACTATTTTTTGACTTTGTTTCCATTGGCCATTAGATTTTGTATAAATATAAACGGCTCCAGCTTGACTTGCCGTTGCATTTCCTTTACCGTCAGTTTGTGCGAATGGAGCGCCTATGGCAATTGTGTTTTTATCTATGGCAAGACTCAATCCAAAACCTTCATTATCGTCATTAGTGGGTTTTAACACTTTTATTTTTTTCCATTGATCATTAATGTTTTGGAATACATAAACCATATTATTTGAGGTCCCAGCTAACATGATGTTTTCATATATGGCTGTTTGACGACCGAAAAAAATAGGATTTTCTGGATCAAAATCTGGAAATTCAACTTCTGTAATTCCTTCTGAAAATTGGGCAGCCAAGGATAACGGAATTGCGCAGAGTACAACACTGAATAATTTGAGTAAGTAGTTCATTAGTAAGTTTTTATTAAAGTAAGTTTTTTTAAGGAATTAACATCCCATAGGGACATCAAAAGCCAAATATTTTGTTGTTAGGGCATCAAATCCTGGTCGTGTATATTGAATCTTAATATAGATGGCACTAACAGACACACCACATGGGTAATCGGTAGGAGAGGAGGCTTTACTGGCGTGCTCAGCCCATTCATCTCCACAGTTTTTTCTTACTTCTTCTATCAAATCGTCCATTTCAACAGGAATAAAAACTTCCCATTCCTCTTCACCATATTTTAGGGTTTGGATCTTGTTATTATTGAGCGTTAAATTTTTCCAATCAGAGTTGTAGTGTTTCCAGTTATACAAATCACAATGTGGGCCTTCGTTCATCACAGTTACACTGGTTTGATAACTTTGTTGAATACTGAAATCTGTTAATTGATCACCATAAAACTGGATGGTTCTATCGGCAATGCCATATCCTAAACCTAAACTTACCCAAGTGGTATCGGAATCTTGACAATCAAACAAATGACTTTCGCTCCAGACTTCTAAAGTATCCACCAATAATTGAAAACCGTGAAATTGAAATAGGGCACCGTCTTCAGCCAGCTCCTCAAGGTCGGTTGGAGCGGCGATCGAGATAACTGAATCCGCGATAGCAGCTGTGTCTAAAGTTTCTGTGATATTTTCAGCAATTGGTTCTTGTTGATGATCATTTGATCCGCAAGCTGTCAAAATAATAAATGGCAGCACTAAAAACAGGTTTTTCATAAACGATTGATTTAGATCCCTAAACTTGATCCTCCACCAGGATTCGTCATCTCTCCAGTTGCTTCAGCTTCTTTCGGAATCATTGATGAGGCAAAGGCATCCATATCAATATCCGAATAGCTAAACGAAACAGACTTTTTAATAAGTTGTCCCATTTTACAATCTAGTCGAATACTGTCAATCTTGTTATTCTTCACAAAGGCAATGAAGTCATCTTCCAAGTCGGTGTCAACAATGGTAATTCCAATTTCACTTTTCACGGTGAAGTCACTTTCAATCATGTGTGATTCAGACTTCAAAGTGAATTCGTCATTCGCAGATGTAAAAGTGATGGTACAACCAGTTGTTGTTTTTACTTCTATTCCGCAGACAAAAGTAAATTCTAAATAGTTGAAACCATTTAGGGTTGTTGCTTTTAAATACAGCTTGTAATGTGAGTTAGGAACCGTAGCAATTGGAGTTCTTTTCTCAGCCATTTTATTGATTTTGGCTATGATGATTTTCTCAAAGTCTTTGTTGAGTTGTACTTTAATAAGTTTGTTTAGCATGTTTTCCAATTGATTTAGGATAAATATAAGCTTTACTTCTGTT
>JAUHXX010000283.1 GCA_030426825.1 Bacteroidia bacterium
GTTTAACAGAGTCACCTACCGGCAATTCGATGACAGTGATTTGTGGCAAACCAGGCTCACCAATTATGCTTAAATAAATTCTTGCACCATCATATAGAGCCATTGGGTCATTAATGTTCAATATTTTATTTAGTACATGGTTGCTTATAGCCGATTCGTTATCAAAAATCATATCCAGTGCAGATTCACTCTTATCCCAGACCAAGAATACCTCTTTAGTCTTGGGGATATCATACCTGATTTTATCAATATCAGATTTACAACCACTTATTGCAGTAAATAAAAGCAATAGCACTATTGCAGCTGATTTTGGAAGATTAAACCTGTCTCTTTTCTTACGCCCGCTTTCAAATGCTTCCTTAATGCGTAGATTGCCGTATGCAATACACGCTTCTCGGTATTCTTCAATTTCATATAGTTCTTTCTGGAACTCTTGTTCCTTTTTTACTGATTGCTTCAAGTTGTTCTTGTTCTCTTTGAGCTATTTCAGATGCAGGTGCTACCCAAATAACATCGCCATTCCTTCTTTGATCTAGTTGTTTACTTTGTAAAACAATATCTAATGCTTGATCCCATGGTACATTATTCAGTCTTAAAGTTACATTTCCAGAAACATTATCAGCGACCACTATATTTAATTGAGATGCATCTGCGATTAATTGAATCACTGACCTTACAGGAATATCTTGAAAGTTGAAAGAAACCAGATTGCCAGTATATTCAATCTGATCACTTAAGATTTTTGATTTTTCTATTTCTTCATTACTTTTTTCTTTAATTTCGATTGTATATTGGTTCCCCGTATAATAAGCCATTTTGTCGTATGGGCCTTCAGCTTCAATATCTATCTTCACAGTATCTGTGCTTTGTCTGGCATCAACAAAAGATACTGGGGTAGCAAAATCAACCACATCGAGCTTTCTATCCATTTCTGCAGCTAATACTGAATTAGCAAATTCAACCACAACTTTACCGTTAATCTCTGATAAATTAATCGGCACGTTATTATCACTTAAAGTTACATTTATTAATGCTTGACCATCCACGCCTCTTCTGAAATCGATATATTGAACCTCAGATTTTGAATTAGATGATTGCTCATAAACCGTATCAACAGCAACAACCTCTAAAAGCAATTTATTTTCACTTAATTGAATAGTGTGGTCAACATCACCTAGAAAGTCGATTACCACTCTGGTTTTATTATTAGCTGTTACAACTCTAAGCCCTTTGGTGGAACCTGTATTAATGTTCATATTTCGGACACCTGAGTTATTTATCGTATTTGCAAAATCAAGCGCCAATCTAGGAGGCAAATTTGTAGAAAACTTTTCTGGTAAAGTTGCTGCTTCATCGAATTCAAAAACAAGCACCACTGACCCATTACTTCCTGTTTCTAAATCAACAGAATTAATGGCATTTTGACCAAAAACATGAAAACTGATTATTAACAGCATCAAGCCATTTGCAAATTTCATTTTTGAGTTTAAATATTGATTTTTCATACAGTTACTCTCATTCATTCTTCTTTTAATGCTATAGCAGCTTCACGTTCACGCCATGCGCCTAATCCGTCATTAAGCCATTCATTGATCTTAATTTCAGTCTCTCGGATTTCGATTATCTTGCCATGATTGTGGCCTATATAATTCCCAACTGAAACAGGATGAATTGTGCCTTCAGGATCAACAACCAAACCCCAAAACTCATCATCTTGAGCATAAGTTCCAACCATTGTCAGACTGTCTAAAGGAAATGATTCTAAAAACTCTTTTCTTCTTTCAAGATCTGGACCCATGCCTTCTTCATAATCATTATTAATGACCTGATTTTGTTCCTCTTCCGCTATTTCTAAATCGTTAGAAAACGGATCTCTTAAATCAAATGCATTGTATTCAAAAACTTCATGAGGCTTAACTTGAGGTAATGGATCAATCGGTGGAATTTTAATGGTTTTTTGCCTCTCTATAAAATCATGCAAATCTTCCATTCCACTGGTACAGCCAACCAAAATCATGGGAAGTAAAATCAACAAAGTAAATTTTTTCATTTTTTACCCCCTGCAGCTTGATTCATTTCTTCATCATCCAGGTATCTGTATGTTTTTGCTGTTCCTTCAAGAATTAATTGACCGCCAAGCAATGAGTCTCCTGTAGGTTTCAATGATATGTCGTGCATGGTCAGAATAACCACTCTTGGAAGTGATGCCACCCCACTTACAAATGCGCCAAAATCATGATAATCACCTTTCATCCTTAAACTGATTGGTTTCTCGGCATAAAAATCTTTAAGTGTCTCAGCACCTGGTTCGAACAATTCATTTTCAATACCACTTGCCAAGGCAGTTTGTGAAACATCCACAATTAAATCCGACATTTCGTTTTTACTCGGCAATTGACGCAGCATCGCTTGTAAAATAATTTCCATTTCTTCAAGTTGCGCGCGATACGCCTCCAACTGAGCAGCTTTTTTGTATTTAGCCGTATATGTGTTTTTAAGTTTTATCTCTTCCTTTTGGGATTTCTCTAATTTAACTCGTTTTTCTTCAATAAAAAAGTAATAGCCCAAACCAATCAAAACCAAAACAAGTAAGATTGCCGCCCCAATTTTAATTTTTTTAGGCCAACCACCTGGATTCGACGTATCTAAACTGTTTATTTCGTCAATAATACTCATGAAAGTTCCTCATCAGTGTCCATTGCATCCTTCTTATTAGGATTAACAAGTCTAATACTTAATTTGAATTTCTGTTCATGTGAAACCAAAGTGTTATCTGCTTTAATGTAGTCCAATTCAACACCTTTGAACCAACCTGAAGCTTCTAAACGTCTCATATAATCAGAAACCCTTGAATGTGACTGTGAATAACCTTCCAATGATATTGCTGTCCCTTGTTGGGTAATTTTTTCTAAAAACACGCCATTAGGGATAGTCTTCACCAGTTCATCAAATAAATGCACCATCTGAGTTCTGCTCGCTTGCAGCTCATCTATAACTTCTTGCCTGGCTATTAAATTTGCTTTTTGTGCTTCTAACTTTTTAATTTCAGCAATTTGTTGATCTAAAACGGTGATTTTTTGGGTCAGAAAATTATTTCTCTGGTTTTGATACTTAATACTCTTATCGAAATAATAGTATGTTAAACCAAACACCAACAAAGCGAAAACTGCCGAAATACCCAACAACACATAAAACTCTGTGGTTTGCTGCTGACGTTTCTCTTCACGCCAAGGTAATAAATTAATCTTAGTCATATCAGTCAAAATTCCTCAATGCAAGACCTACTACTGACATCAGCGCAGGCGAATCTGCCTCAATAGCCTCACGACTAACTTTAGATGACAATTTAAAGTTCCCAACAGGATTAATCACTTCTGTTGGAACACCTATTTGATCTTCAACCAAAGCGTCAATATCAACAATTGCCGCACAACCACCGCCAAGTAAAATCCTGTCCACATTCCCAAATTCTGTTGCCGAAAAGAAAAACTGTAGCGCCCTGCTTATTTGTTGAACCAATGTATCTTTAAAGGATTGCAACACTTCAGATTCATAACTTTCCGGGAGGCCACCTTGACGTTTAGCCAGCCCTGCTTCTTCATATGAAAGGCCGTACCTTTGCATAATTTCTTCAGTCAGTTGCCTGCCTCCAAAAGCCTGCTCCCTGCTGTAAATACCTGTCCTTTTATGCATGGCATGCATGGTCATGGTGTTTGAGCCAATGTCAAACAATGCAACAACTTCATCATCATCAATTCCATAGTTGCCTTTAACAAGATTAAAACATCGTTCAATAGCAAATGCTTCAACATCTACTACTTTAAGCTCAAGACCGGCTCCTTGAAAGGCCTCAATAAAAACATCTACATTTTCTGACCTTGAACTTGCTATCAAAACATTATTAACATCCTTATTTCCTTCTACTGGTCCCAAAACACAAAAATCTAAACTAACTTCCTCTATCGGATAAGGAATAAATTGATTTGCATCGAGCTCCAGCTGAACTTCCAACTCTTCATCCGTTAATTCACTGGGCATTTGAATGATTTTGGTGATAACCGAAGATCCAGAGACTGCAGTCGCTGCCCCTTTAACTTTTACACCAGCTTTATTGAATGCTTTACTGATTGCTGCTGAAACCATGTCAACCTCAGCTATGCTGTTATCAACAACAGCGTTTGCCGCCAACGGTTCAACTGCATACCGTTCAACTTTTGGGTTATCCATACTTCCAGACAACTGTAAAATTTTCACGGCTGATGAGCTGACATCAACCCCCACCAACTGAATTTTTTTTCTACCTAACAATTGCAAAACTATCTCTCTCTTAAAGCATGGTTAATATCTTTGTTCTAAGTGATCATTTGACGCTGATTTAAGACTGTTTTCTGTGCCATTAATCACAATTTCCACATATACTTTACTTTTTTTAAGAAGCTATTGCAAGAATAACCTTTAAAGTATTGAATAATCAAGATATATTTAACCTTTATATATGTTTTTATTCATTATTATTAGGTTAATTAACCCATCTGAGAGTATGGGAGAGCCAATGATTGGCTCGACCGGTGCTCTTGGCAGGTGAGCGAAGAGTCGGTAATGCAGGATATTCGATTTTGCTGAAAGCAAAGAAGCCTGACCGAAATGCTGTAGCTCGTATCCGCTTACGCTCCAAGCTTACGCGACAGGCCCGGGAGCATTCCTCAATCATTTTTTGAAACCTTTGCTCGATTCTGATTAATTGAGAAACTGCGCCAATCAATGCGGATAAAACAGCTCAATACACGTCTATTTCGGTTTATATGTTTAAGCTGTACGCTTTTG
>JAUHXX010000284.1 GCA_030426825.1 Bacteroidia bacterium
TTGAATGAAACCGATTTTCTTCATTTTTTTCGCATACTCTTCTTCTGAACTTACTCCCATTGATTTATAGACATAAGTTTTAAAAATAGATTGAGCTGTAATTCCAGGTTGAACGGCCTTTAATTTTACTTGTTCTTTTCCTTCAGCATCTTTTCTCTCCATTTCTCCGTTGGTATCAAATACAGTAAGTTTATCTGCTATTTCTTCGTTACCTACAATGATTATGTTTAAGTTTTCAGGTCTTAAATATTTTTTAGCTGCTGCTAGCAGTTCTTGTTTTGTTACTTTCTCCAAATTTTTGAGATAAGTAGCATAATAATCTGCAGGTAGATTATATCTCACAGTGTTTAGTGCAAACCTTGCCATAGTTTCCGGGTTTTCTAACGATCTTGCAAAGGCACCAGTCATTGAATTTTTTACCAACTCTAATTCTTTGTCAGTGACTTCTTCAGAGCAAATTTTACTTATTTCAGCTAAAATCTGAACGACTGCACTATCTGTAACTTCATTTCTAAATGATCCACCCGAGGTAAAGCTCCCTTTGATAAGGTCAGGACTAATTTGAGAATAGCAGCCATAAGTATATGCTTTATCTTCTCTTAAATTTGACATCAATCTTGCAGAAAAGCTTCCTCCTCCTAAAATTTGGTTTAACACTCTTAACTTGATTAAATCTTCATGTCCTGGGGTTAAATCTAAGTTGTGAGTAATTGTGATTCTACTTTGAACTGCTCCAGGTTTATCAACAAAATAAACATTGTTTCCTTCGCTTTTCGGGGTTGTGAAATTACTTGTTTTCTTAGCCTCGCCTTTTTTCCATGAGCTGAAATATTTATTGACATAGTCTTTTGCTTCTGCTTGAGTGACGTCTCCTACTATAACTAAATAGGCCATGTTAGGCATAAAGTAATTGTTGTAGTGATTTTTAATATCCTCTAATTGAATGTTTCCAAGAGTCTGTTCAGTAGTTACTTCACCGTAAGGATGATTTTCACCATAATTAACAACACCAGCAACATTGCTTGCCATTGCGTTAGGATCAGATTTTTCACTTGCTAATGCTGACACTGACTGATTGACGATTCTATCAAACTCTGATTCTGGAAAAGCAGGACCGGTAATCATCTCTTCTAATAAACTCAATAATTTAGGAGTGTGTTTTTTCAATGAAGAGGCGAAAAAACCTCTAGAGCTTGTGCTGACACTCGCTCCCATGTAATCCACTTTTGCATCAAAGTCATCTTTGTTCGTTTTTGTAGTTCCTGAGCCCAACATTTCTCCAAAAATTGATGATAATCCAGCTTTGTTCCCTTCTGGTACGACAGGATAATCAACAAATAATTGGAAGGACACTTTGGGTAGTTTGTGATTTTCAACTACAATGACTTTTAGGCCGTTTTCCATAGTCAATACCTCTGGTATGTTGATTTTAATTTCAGGATTCGGCTGAGGTTTAGGAACAACCGATCGGTCTATTTGGGAGAAACCACCTGTGCTTATAAATAAGGCCGTGATACTTAAAATTATATACTTTTTCATCTTAATTATTTTTAGTCTTATTTATCAATTAATTTTCTTGTTCTTTTGGTAAGTAATACAAAATCACTCTGTTAGAAGGGATGAAGTATTTCTTTGCTACGTTTTGAATATCCTGCTTTGTAACAGCCATGTATTTTTCAATTTCAGTATTGATCAAGTTGGTTGATCCGCCGTATACATGATTGTTAGCCAATGTTTCTGCAATTCCAGCCATGGTTGAATTTGCTGAAATGATATCATTCTCTATCATGTTTCTTAGTTTCTCAAATTCTTCGTCAGAAATCAACTCGTTTTGAGTGTTCTCAACTTCAGCATCTAGGGCTGCTTCAAGATCTTTTAGATCTATCCCCATATTGGCTAAAGCCAATGAAAGTGTTATGCCTGGATCTTCTAATCCAAAAGGAAAAGCAAATGCCGCCATTGCTTTCTGCTGTTTTTCAACGACATTTTTATTGAATCTCGAACTATTTCCTTGAGACAATAACATGCTCAACATTTGAACAGCATAAGTGTCTTCGTGTTTCAGTTCAGGAACTCTATAGGCCATGATTACTGCAGGAAGTTGAATGTTATCGTAAATGGTATCTCTTATTTCTCCATTTAATAAACCTTCTTTGATAGTAGGTCTAGGAATGTCGTGGGGTTTGTTAGAAATTTTAGGAAAATACTTTTTAATCATTTCTTCAGTAGGCATCTTGTTGTGCCAGTCGCCCATAAAGTCTTTTGACGTGGCTCTTCCTCCCATTTGATCTTCGTATTTTTCTTGAAATGCTTCAAGACTCAAGAATTCCAAATCTCTATAAACATCTAATTCGTCACCATTCGGAATTGAACCGAAATATTTATCTATCCATTCTTTGGTTTCTTTGATGTCAATATCTCCAGCGATAGATAGTGTAGCGTTATGTGGTACGTAGAATGTTCTATAGAAATCTACATAATCTTCTTCTTGGGCAGCATCTAAATCCTCCATGCTTCCAATAGGTATCCATTGATAAGGGTGCTCTTTGTAGGCTCTTCTGAATACTTCATACATTAGTGAACCATAAGGTTGGTTATCCATTCGTTGTCTTTTCTCTTCTTTTACGACCTCTCTTTGAGTTTCAATTCCTATATCTTCAACTTTTGCGTGCAGTAATCGTTCAGACTCCAGCCAAATTCCTAACTCAGTTTGGTTTGAAGGAAGGAGTTCGTAGTAAAACGTTCTGTCATGACTTGTGTTGGCGTTTAATGTACCACCAGCACCTTCAACAAATTTATCATAAGTATGACGTTCAATATTGGTGGTGCCTTCAAACATCAGGTGTTCAAAGAAGTGAGCAAAACCTGTTCTACCTACTTTTTCGTTCTTTGAACCTACATGGTAAAGAATCGTGACAGCAGTAATAGGAGTTGAATGATCTTCATGCAAAATTACGTGCATACCATTATCCAAGTCATACTCAACAAAATCAATTGCTGTTTCGTCTTGGGCAGATGCTGAGAATGAAGTCATTATCAATCCACCAATTATCCATTTATTTAATTTCATATTATTTTTTTTACGCGAAAGCAAAAATAACAGATGTTTCTTAATATTTTTACCTGCATACATAATTGGTGTAATTATATGTTAAAAGGTAGTAAGTTAATATTGACCGTATTCTTAGTTTTATTCTGTTTAGTTGGAAATTCTCAGCAGGAAGCTCTTAAGAAAACCGAAGCGTTTTATAAAAGTTTGAATGCCGGAGATTCGTTAGCGATAAAAAAAATGTTCCATTCAGAAGGTTATGTTATGCATGTTGGATCTGATACGACTTTTGGATTTTCTGCCAATGATTTTTTAGGCGTCTGCCCTAAATTTTATTCGGGTATGTTTCAAGAGAAAATTCACTCCATTATTGCATTGGAGATTGCCCCTCAAATATTAACAGTAAAGATTGAGTTTGAATTTTACTTAAATGGTAAGTACTCACATTGTGGTATAGATCACTTTACTTGGATCGAGAAAAACGGAGAATTAAAAATTCAAACCATTTTATCCACAGATAACGTTGATTGCGGGAATGATATAGATAATAAAACAGTGAATGAGCCAAAAGAGATTGTTGAATTGAACAGATTGATGGATAATTGGCACAAGGATGTTGCGCAAATCGAACTTGAGGCATATTTTGAATTCATGGCAGATGATTTTTATTTTTTAGGGACCGATCCCAGTGAGAGATGGTCGAAAGCAGAGTTCAGGGCATTTTGCGAACCCTATTTCCTTGAAAAAAAATCAACCTGGGATTTTAAACCTATTCAAAGGAATTGGGGAATATCTGCTGACGGCAGCACGGCATGGTTTGATGAATCATTAAGCACCTGGATGGAGGAGTGCAGGGGGAGTGGAGTGATAAAGAGAATCAACGGTCAATGGAAAATCGTACATTATAATTTAACCGTGTTGATAGAAAATGAAAAGATGGATAAATTCATCAAATTAAGGAAGAAGTAATTTGTACTTTCGTAGAAAATTGAGATTATGCTGAAAATTGACATGCACACACATATTTTACCACCTGAAATGCCAAATTGGACGGCAAAATTTGGGTATGGTGACTTTATCTGGTTAAAACCTTCTTCAAGTAAAAAGGGGTTGGCGGATATGATGAAAGGCAATCAGTATTTCAGAACGATTGAAGAGAATTGTTGGGACGCAGATATTAGAATAGCTGATTACGAAAAATTCCAAACTCAAGTTCAGGTAGTATGCACTGTTCCTGTCATGTTTTCTTATTGGTCTAAAGGAAAGGATTGTTTAATGCTGAGTGAATTTTTGAATGATCATATTGCAGATTTGCAAGTGAAGTATCCTAAAAATTATGTTGGTTTAGGGACAATTCCAATGCAAGATCCAGAGCTAGCCATTCAAGAGCTAAGAAGACTGAAAAACGAATTAAATATTCCTGGAATTCAGATTGGTTCAAATATCAATGATAAGAACTTGTCAGACAATGACTTGTATCCAATATTTGAAGCAGCTCAGGATTTGGGTATGGCTATTTTGGTACATCCCTGGGACATGCTCGGCCGCGATCGCATGTCACAGTGGATGCTGCAATGGTTGGTGGCCATGCAGGCCGAGACGCAGCTCTCGATATTGCGGCTGATCCTGTCCGGGGCGTTCGAGCGCCTGCCGAAATCCCTCAAGATCTGTTTCGTCCATGGCGGCGGCAGCTTTGCCTTCCTGCTCGGACGCGCCGACAACGCCTGGCGCGAACGCGACATCGTCCGGAAGGACTGTCCCAACCC
>JAUHXX010000011.1 GCA_030426825.1 Bacteroidia bacterium
TAGGAATCTGCTCCAGAACCAAATAAAGTGATTTCTTCATTGTCGCAGGTGATGATATCACTATTTGCAATTACCGTTGGATTTGAATTACTTGTTACTATCATTGTGTCATTTGATGCACAGCCAGTACTTCCGTCTGTTCCTTGAACTATATACTGATTTGTTCCAACAGGAGGAGTAAAGCTGACACCATCAGATATTCCCGCGCTTGTCGGGAACCAGCTGTAGGTGCTTGCTGTTCCTGATCCAGATAGAATAATAGCATCACCTTCACAAAGTATGATGTCCGGTCCGGCATTTACTGTTGGTCCTGCAATTCCATTAATTACTATGGAGTCATATCCAAAACATCCCGTCGTTGTGTTTTCACCGCTTAAGTAATAGGTTGTGAACCCTACAGAAGGTAAAAAACCTACACCATCTGAAATTCCTCCTGACCATGTATAGTTGTTAGCACCTGAACCATTTAGGCTGAGGAAATTACCTTCACAAGCATCCAACGAATCTGGACCTGCGGAAACTGGGGGAGCTGCAGTAACGTTAACGATTACTGTGTCGTTGCTTGAACATCCAGAACCTGAATCAAAACCTGTCACTATGTATTCATTGGCTCCAATAGAAGCAGGGGTAAATGCCACTCCATCAGTAATTCCAGCATTCCAAGAGTACGAGCTAGCCCCAGATCCATTTAATGTAACTTGGGTTCCTTCACAAATGGTCTGATCCGTCCCAGCATTAGTTGCTGTAGCAGTAACAGTCAAGGTGATGCTGTTGCATGCACCATTTGAACATCCACCTTCCCCTCTTGCATAGAATGTTATTGAACCTGCAGATGTCGGGGTGTATGAAATACTTGAACCTGTGCCGACTGATACCCCCCCACAAGAGCCCGTGTACCATTGCCAATCATCAGAATGATTTAGGTTACCACTGCTTATACTTAAGTTGAATGAAGAGTTTTGGCAAGGAGTTGAAGTTGAAGTCGAAAGGGAAGGAGAATTAGCAGGTGTACATGCGCTAATTAACCTAACTCGATCATTATTCCTGTCGACAATAAATATTTCTGATGAGTTAACGCCATGAATAGAAATTGGATAATTAACATTTTTAACTGTTGCAATGCCATCACCATTAAAAGTTCCCGTTCCATTTCCAGCTATTGTAGTTACAATACCTGCTGCATCAATTTTTCTAATTCGATTATTAGCTGCATCACTAACAAAGAAATCTCCACTCGGACTAGCCCAAACGTCTGTGGGTTGGTCGAATTGTGCTAGGATTGCATTACCTCCGTCTCCACTATAAGAGCTGTTTCCCGCTCCACCAATTCTTGAGATATTCCCTGATGGATCTATTTTTAAAATTATATGATGTGCAGTTTTCATTGTGACAAACACATTTCCACTTTGATCGGCATCAATTCCTTCTGGTTTTATACTTCTTACTAAAGCAGAACCCGAATCATAAACTGTTGCTGAACCACCAGTGGGTGCAGTTCCGTTACCGCCAATAGTAGAAATAGTGCCACCTGAGGTGACTTTTCTTACTCGGTTATTGCCATAATCAGAAATGTAGAGGTTTCCAACGAAATCCATGACTATGTCTCTTGGGTTTTGAATGGCGGCAGAAACAGCAGGCCCACCATCACCACCGAATCCAGCAGCCCCGGTTCCAACGTAAGTTGAAATGATACCAGAAGCATCAATTTTTCTAATTTTGTTTCCATTGTATTCGGCTACGAAAATTTCTCCAGAAAAATTTACGGTGACTCCCCAGGGAAAATTTAATTGAGCAGCCGTGGCTAGACCTCCATCACCATTGGATCCAGCACCATTTCCTCCTGCTACTAATGAAATGTTTCCTGCTCCATCAATTTTATATAAAGCATGGTTATCAGAGTCACAAAAATATTTATTGCCAGAATAATCAACAGCCATACCTAAAGGAGCACTCAGTTGTGCTGATGTTGCAATGTCTCCGTCAGACCATGCAGGATTTGAGCCGCCACCGCCAACCGTCGTAATGGCATCTTGGGAATATGATGAATAAATAATAAATGTTAATATGCAAATGATTGTTAGTTTCAATTTAGAGCTTTTCATAGTTATTTTTTAATGAGTTTAATGGTTTGATTTGTTTCCTCGCTGGAGATATGAAAAAAGTAAACTCCTGTTTCCCAATGATCAGTTTTGATTTCAGTCAGTTCGTTGAAAAAAGTAGATTCAATTATTTCACCTAATTGGTTGGTAACAGTGAAAAAAATCGTTTCACCGTTCTCAGCTTTTATAGTGACATTTGAAATTGAAGGATTAGGATATAAAGTAATACCAACATCAGACGATTCAATACCAAGTCCAGCAACTGTGAATATCGTGGAAGTGTCAGAGCACATGCCGCCATTGTTGCTCACAATGGCTTGGTAGTCACCATCCGTGCTTATATTTAAAGTTGGACTGGTTTCGCCACTAATTAAAGATCCGTTTAAATACCACTCGATTTGATCACCAAAACCGGTTGTTAAGGTGTTTCCAGATATGCTGATTGTTGCATTCGGAATTGCGTGAACGTTTAAAGAAATACTATCACATGCGCTTCCTAATGTACATCCTCCTTCAGATCTTGCATAGTATAAAATAGAGCCAGATGAACTTGGGGTATGATTCAAAGAGGCACCAGAACCAATTGATGTTATACCGCAACCATCAATGTACCATTGCCAATCTGTAGCATCATTCAGATTTCCAGCATCAACGGTTAAGGTAACTTGATCGCCTTCACAAATATCATTTTGATCAATAGATATGGTGGGTTGGTCACCAGCGTTGCAGTTAAAATATTTTCGTATTAATTTGTTGTTTCGATCAGAAAAGAATATTTCACTTGAGGTAACGCCATGTATTCCAAAGGGTATATCTAGTGCAGTTGCTGAAGCTAAACCATCTCCATTGTTTCCCGCTGTAGGGGCAGTGCCAGCGACTGTAGTTATAAGGCCGGTAGATGTAATTTTTCTAATTGCATGATTACTCGCATCTGTAATATAAAATTGTCCATCTGGCGAAGCCCATACATCTCGTGGCTGATTTAATTGAGCGTTGATTGCTGGGCCGTTATCCCCAGAATATGCTCCTCCTGGAAATGAACCCGCGATTCTCGATATATTTCCTGTTGGGTCAACTTTAAGAATAATATCCCATGAAAGTGAAGAGGACATGGCAATATAGATGTTACCACTTTGATCAACATCAATCCCGTAGGGTTCAATTTCCTTTGTAAGTGCCGATCCCGAATCATAGTAACTAGGAACCGTACTTGAGCTCAGACTTCCGTTTCCTGCGACTGTAGAAATTATCCCAGCAGAATTAACTTTTCTAATCCTATTATTACCAAAATCACAAATGTAAATTTGTCCACTGAAGTCTACTGAAATGTCCCTGGGATTTGAAAGTTGACAAGCCGTTGCTGACCCTCCATCTCCAGAAAATCCATTAATTCCATTTCCGGCAACAGTAGTTATTATACCAGAAGCATCTACTTTTCTAATTCTTGCACCGCCAAATTCTGAAATAAACACTTCCCCAGAAGAGCTGACGGCAACTCCATAAGGAAAATCTAATTGTGCTGAAGTGGCTAATCCTCCGTCTCCATTTGATCCAGCACCATTTCCTCCAGCAACTAAATGTATTTCTCCTGCCGAATTAATTTTATAAACCGCATCCTCACTAGAACTGCAGAAATAAGTGTTTCCAGAGTAATCTCTTGCTACTCCTGCTGGGTTTGCAAACAACTCAATGTCTGTTGCAGTTGATCCATTGGTCCAAGCAGTGTTTGTCCCACCTCCTGCTATAGTGTTGATTACGATTTGTCCGTAAGAAAGGGAACTCACTAAGGAGGTGAAAAATAAGAATGACCTTAATAGTAAATTGTTATGATGAAATGAAAAATTATAACAATTTACTAATAAGAATGACCTTAATAGTAAATTGTTATAATTTTTCATTTCATCATTTTTTCGTTTCAACTGCTAAAATGCCTGAATTAATCACTTGTGGAAAGTACCAACTAGTGAAAGTGGTGTTTGAATTTGTGACCATATCTTCTGAATGATTTTATATTTAGATTGAAGTATTAATTTCATCTGAAAACCGAAGTGATTAATTGAAAGTATAGTAAATTAGACTCATATGAAGTTTGTCATACTCTGTTTATTCTTATGCTTCAGCACAGTGGTTGGAGCTCAAAATCTGTATTCAGTAAAATATGACGAGAGTAATGGATTGGCTTCTTCTAAAGTTTACTCAATTCATGCTGACTCCAAGGGTTATTTGTGGTTTGCGACTGAAGAAGGAGTTAGCCGCTATAATGGTCTACAATTTGAAAATTTTACGAGCACGGAAGGTTTAACGGATAATGATATACTTTCAATCTTCGAAGACTCTCAAGGTAGAATTTGGTTTGCAGCTTTTAACGGTAAACCGTGTTTTATGGAGTCGGACCGAATTTATTCACCAGAGAGTATAGGAATATTGAAGAGTTATTCAAGCGGGTCACATATTGAAAGTTATTTCGAAGATTCAAACGGTTTAATTTGGATATGTTCACAATCAACTATTGGTTCAATAAATTTTATTGATTCAACTGTGGTTAATTATAAAGTGAAAAAAGGAATTCAAGTATTTGAGCATGAAAGTGAAATTTATGCCTTTACTGGACGAGATTATCTTCATAATTTGAGTTTAGGAGAGAAAGTACTATTGCCAAATTTACCTTTCGACGAAGCCGAAAAGAATGGAGGCGAGTCAATGCTAAAGATAAATTCCAAACAATGGTTGGTGTCTAAGGCTAACAATTTATATATAACAGATAGTGGAATATCAAAAGCTAGTTTAATAGTTTCGCTAGGTGATGAAGTAGGTTTTATCTATAGTCTTAGAAAAAATGTTGACAATGAGTTTTTAGTTTGTACTGATGCGGGTGTTTATCAATTTGATCAAGATTTTAAGTTAACCAGAAGATTGTTATCGGGTGTTCGTGTAACAGATGGGGTATTTGATCACGAAGATGGAATGTGGTTTGCGACAGCGAACGGCGTCTATCATTTTCCTGCTTTGAATTGCAAACAATTGAACGTAACTGAAAGTTATGCTGCCAAACTAATTTCTCATAATAACTTGTTAGCTTTTGTAAGTGATTATAGTAAAGCGTACTTGTTTCAAATTGATTCTTTTGATTCAATTATCGAATTAGGTGTTGCTGATTATCAATTTCCCATTCAAGATCTGTGTATAAACAATGACACCTTGTATATTGCTGGGGATAACGGGATAGGTTTTCTTGATAAACAAAATAGATATAGTCAAATTGCGGGTGAATACTCTGTAAAATCTCTTTTGTTTTATGATGATTACTGGTATATTGGAACTGATAGATATTTTTTTAGGACTAGAGAATTAGAAGCAATTTCTGGGAGATTACCAGATATTTTTAGCAATCATGAAATTGAGTTATTATTAGAAGATAGGTGCTACTCTATCTCGAAAGTTGATGGAAGTTTGTTTTTTGGTTCTCGTTCAGGACTTTACGAGTTTAATGAAGATCACTTAAAAATTATAGATACTGTAAGCTTAAAAGATGCGCGAGTTACTGACGTTCAAAAATTCGAAAATCAACTATTTATTGGGAGCTATAACTCTGGTTTAATGCGATATAAAAACGAGAAAATTACTCAGGTAAAAGGTTCCGAAAACCTTAAAATTAACAGTGTAAAGAAAAATCATGCAGGCGAATTGATTGTATCAGGACAACGAGGTATCTATAAATTTACATCAAACAACGAATTAAAAATGCTGTCGAGCAATAGTAATTTAAAAATCAATGGTGTTGAATTTCTTGACCCGAATATCTCATTTATTGCCAACTCAAAAGGGGTGCTAATAAAATCAAATCAGCAATTTGATGATGTTAAATATGACCCAAAAATTGAAGTTAAAATGTACAATAAAAATGGAGAATACACTGGCAATCATTACAGCTTGGCATATGACGACAATTCGGTGTCGTTTTTTATAGAACCCATTACATACTCTGGACTCGTTGTCAACTATCGCTATCAACTTCAAGGATCTGATGACACTTGGGTTATAAGTAACTCCACCAAAAAAGAACTGATTAGCTATAAGAAATTATCGGCAGGCCCTTATGTTTTTAAGGTTGAATGGAAAGATAGCCAAGGAAATTGGGTCAAAAAGTCAAAGCAATTAAAGTTTGAAATTCGCAGACCATTTTGGCAGACCTGGTGGTTCGTTTTAAGTCTGGTATTTTTTGTTTTCATTTTGGTATTACTAATTTTCCGAAAGATTCTTAGGTTTAAAGTTCAAAAAGCTAACTCCGAGCACGCCATTAAACTTGCATTGGCCGAGGCAGAGCAAAAGGCATTGCGTGCTCAAATGAATCCGCATTTTATTTTCAATTCGTTGAATTCAATACAAAATATTATTGTTCAAGAGAATTATGACAAAGCGTACGTTTATCTTGGGAAGTTTAGTAAAATGGTAAGGGCAATACTTGAAAACTCTAGATTAACGGATGTTTCAATTCAAAAGGAAATCGATCTATTAAAATGGTATTTGGATATTGAACAATTGAGATTTAAAGATAAATTTCAATTTGAAGTGAATGTGGACGAAACGATTTCATTGAGTAAAAAAATTCCGTCATTGGTTGTTCAGCCTTTAGTGGAGAATGCGATTATTCATGGGTTGTTTCCTAAAAAATCAACTCAATTGTTAAAATTGAACGTTGAAGTCGTAATGTTTAATGCTGAATTGATCAAAATAACTGTTGAAGATAACGGGGTTGGAAGAAGTGAAGAGGTGAATGAAAGTAAACAGTCATATGGTTTAAAACTGATTAAAGAAAGACTAAACTACTTTGATCCGAGTGGTCAAAGCGGTATTGATATTATAGATTTGAAGGATGCAAAAAACAATTCATTAGGCACAAGAGTTCAACTAATCATAAAAACAAAAAAATGAAAGCTTTAATAATAGATGATGAGCCTAACGGAAGGGATATTCTTGAAACTTTAATCGTTAAATTTATTCCTTCAATTACCGAAATTAAAACGGCTGATGACGTTGAAATTGGGGTTCAACAAATATTGAGTTTTCAACCTGACATTTTGTTTTTAGACGTAGAGATGCCTGGTGGCACTGGTTTTAATGTTCTAGATGATAATCGGATTTCTGATTCTACATTTCATGTTATTTTCACCACTGCTTATGAAAATTATGCTGTGAAGGCGATAAAATATGCTGCACTCCATTATTTGTTAAAGCCTATTGATATTGAAGAATTAAAAGAAGCGATAAGCAGAGTTGCTGTTGCGGAATCACTATCTGCAAAAACGTTGACTGAAAAATTGCATGAAAACAAGTTCTCTGATCGACTAAGGCTCGTATCAAAACAGGGTTTTGATCTTATTCCATGTTCTGAGGTGATCTATTGTAAAAGTGATTCTAATTATACACGTTTCGTTTTGGTTGATGGTCGTAAAATGCTTGTAAGCAAAACCATGGGTACTTACCAAGAGCAACTCGAGAATAATGGGTTTTTAAGAATTCATAAATCTCATATTGTAAACTTGTCCATGATTACCAAGTACATTCATGGTAAAGTAGGTCAAGTTCAGCTTAACAATGGAGAATCATTGTATGTTAGTAAAGATTTAAAGTCGAAACTTTTAAATTTATTATAACTCAGTTTTCAAATCGGTTAAAATTTTGAATCATTGAAATATGGAGTTCAAATGTAATTAAATAGTAATCACTCATTTTAGGTTGATTATTATAACAACTATTCTTATTCTTATGGGCAAATGAAATACCATGAAAGTTTACCAAGTACTTCTATTATTTTTTTTGGTTTCCTGTAATAAAAGTGAAGAAGCAAATTCCCCATCTTTTAATCCATTTCCGCACTATCAAGGAACAAGTAATTCTTTGAATTTGAATAGTCAATCCCCAGTTCAGGTGAGGTTTAATCTAAATGACACGTTATATCATTACCTATTTAACTATGGTGATACAAGCGCTAATGTCCATTATGCTGCTGAAAATACCATTGAGCAAACTACTGCAAATTCAAGAAAGTACATTTTGAAAATATTGAATAATCAAGCTTTACCTCTGTTTTCAATTAGAAAGGGAACTTTTGTTTACTACGGATCTGATCAAAGTAATGCGAATGGCGGACCTACTAAGTCTGAGTTTGTTTCTTTTTTCGAACCGGGTGTGTATCCTTTATCAAACAATGCTGATTTTGGAGTTGAACTTAATTGGTTGAATGATGGTTTAAATTGGAGTACTTCGAATGGTTCAAATGAATCCAATGAGTTCGTAATTCAATCATCAGAATATTCAAATAACGGAATTCGCTATTATTCAACATTTGACTGTTATCTTTATAATTATCAGGGTGATTCTTTGCATCTGGAATCAGGAGAATTAATTGGCTACCATGGGTTTTAAAATAGCCACTTAATCAATTCAACTATACCCCAAATCAGCAGAGTCAAGGCGACTGCAATTAGTGCGATAAATCCTATAAGAAGAATAACAAAGCCATCCAATCCATTGGACGATAAAGCAGAGAAAAATATAGTCGTTCCAAACACAATAAGTAGGGATCCTATTAATATCCACCACCATCCAAAAGACCAGAGAACGATTAACAGAATTAAACCAATTAAAAATAATGCCGCTCCAATAATTGAAGAATCTATATTGTCCGAGTTTCTTTTAAGTGTATTTTTATTAATTGACTTGCTGAATAAAGGTTTCTGCCAATGTCTTATCTTGTGCAGAGGTTGAAATCTTTCTTTGTGTTTCTTATTTTTAATCTTTCTCTCGATTAAATTAGAACTGTCATTTTTTAGGTTTGGCTCATTTTCACTTTCATTTGAATGATTAAAATTAATTCGTTCTAATTCATTCTCATAAATTATTTGCTTTGAGATAGGTTCGGATGGTTCATTTAGTTGAATGGAGTAGTTAGATTTTATCGACCCTTTTAAGTATTTTCTTTTCGAAAAATTAGATTGATTTATGCGAGCGCATGAAAAACAGCAGGTTATTAAGAGTAAAGTAAACCTTTCTTTTTTCATGTGCTCAATGATAAATCGAAATTTACTTATTCACATTATCACAAGACATTTCATCCAAATATTCTGATCCATAGACAGGTGTACTCGAATATTTTCCACCACCTTCATAATTATATGTTGCGAATACCCTTACCAAGTAACATTTGTTATCTGTAGTTGTAAATGCAGTCCAGATTGAATAATATTTCCATTTAATAGTGCCATCATTATTCTTTTCAACGATAGGGGATGGTGTACTTATTGAGGTGCGATTTACTGATTTTATTCCTTCAATTTTATCGCCAATAGCAAAGCCGTTAAAATGATCTTTTGCTCCCATTACCCATTTTTTCACCCCAGCTTCTAATGTCGAGTTACTGTATTCAGCTTTTGGAACAAAGACAGAGGCAATTTTTTCTGTATGCATCTTATCTAAGTAAATCTGATATTTTCCGCTGCTTATGTATTCCTCTGACTCCTGTTGAATTGCATTTATTTTTAATGTTGTTTCATTAATTAGTGTCTCAGCTTTTTGATCAATTTGTATGCTGTAGTCAGTAATGAATCTTTCAAAAAAAAGCTTGTATTCTTCACATTTTTTAATCACTGATTTTGGGTTTGACTCTTTACGTTTAGCGTTAAAATCGATAATTTCCTTTTCGAAGTTTTCGTGACAAACCCATTCTAAATAATTGAATGCATTGGAAACGCATGAATCAATTTTTCCAATTATTGCCAATTCATATTTATCATGATACCCCACCAATTGTTTTTCAAGCTTGAAGTACTCGTTTCTTAAATCAAGGTATTCGTTTAATGGCCTGTTATTTTCAGCTTTTCTACGACAATAACAAATGTCCTCTTCAAGTCGATAATTTAAAGGGTTTGGTTTGGGGAATTCACTTTCCGTTAAAAAATCTTCTCTTAATATTTTATCAATTTCTTTTATTCGCTTTAGTGCAGAAAAATCGTTCAGGGCTCTTTCTTCAAGGGATGAGAATCTTTCTTGAAATTTAGTTTCGTCCACTTCTGGTTCGAGTTTTCGAATGTTTGCAAGAGTTCTATTTAGATGATCCATTAACTTTTGTAATGCTTCATAGTCAATTTTGTTTGACGCATAGAATTCATCCAATTTATTTAGGTCTTCAACTGCTGTTCTACAATGAGAGGCAACAGATCCATTTGGATCTATTTTACTAAATAAACCGCTCTTGTCTGAGCCTTTTAGTGTTGATGGTTTGTTATTGTTTGAATTGTTATTTGAAATGGAGGTATTAGGGGGTTTAACCTTTCCCTTTAAATTTCCCAATTGACATAAACTGTGAGAAGATAATAAAATGAAGACGATTGCAAATTGAACGGATTTTTTAAAAATCATAATGTTTTTTTTACCAAACTTAAATCCTAAACATTCGGAATCAAATAACTGGTTTGTGTACAACAGGTATTGGTGATTATTTTGGTGATTTCAATGAGTGAAGGAAAAGTCCATACTAATATGTTAGCACATTAATCAAAACAGCACACAATGATATAGTGAAGCTGTTAGTTTTTAAAATTTTGAATGATATGGAAAGTGGTAGTACTTCTATAATCTACCAAACACTGGGATCAAAGTTTGAATAAATGAAATGTCCATTTTAAGCGTTTCCTATTTTTATTGAGATGTATATCATGCACTTTTGAATCAATGTAGAGAAGAAAATGATGAGATTAAATGAGATTAAAATTAATTTGTTACCGGAAAGAATTTTCAATGTTCAAATTGCCGATTAAGATTCAAGGCTTGAAATTCTTCTTTGTTTGCATGATGTTCTTATTAAATAGAACTGGAATTACACAAAAGGATTTCAAATCTCACGGTAAAATGTGTTTTTCAAATGAGGCGTTCTATAATGTTGGACCAGATAAGGTTGAAGAAAAAGATACGTTTTCACTGACCGACAATATCTACGTTAAAATTGACCTGGAAGAACCAATAGGTAAGATTGATAATACGAGAGGTTTTTATTACAGATGTTTAACAAATACTCCTATAAGCTATGAAACTGAACTTTCAATAAAAATAGGTGAAAAGTCATACAGTACAATTATATCATGGGATCGTAAAAAATGGAAAAGCTTGCAATCGATTAATTTTTGTCTATATGGAGATGCATCTGAAACACAGTTCGTAACTAATATTCCCGAATCCAATGAACAGATTTTGAGGTTATTTCAATTGGCTTTATTTGATTATCCAATTATTGAAAAAAACTTCGAAGTTAATGTTGAGTTGAAGATGATAGATTATAATGATTACGATTTTTCTGAAAACGAGATTCAACTTTTGGCGGAAAGCAAGTTTGTTGTTGAAGCAACAAGACTAGAGGAGTATCGCAAGAGTTTTAGTTTATCAATGTATAGTTTTGTTTTGGATGAACTTAGATTGCAAAATACTGATTCTTTAAGGGTAATGTATGAACAGAAATTTGAAGTTGATACAGTTTTTAAAAGTTCGTTTGTATTTGATTATTGGACGACAATTGTCCAAACAACTGACAACGGATATGAATTTTGGGAGTCAGAATATTCAGTTGAGCGGACCCCCTACCTTGACTATAAGGCGTGCACATATATCGTGAAAAACCCCAATGCTGTTTGTTATCTACATAAAATGTATTACTATCGTTACTTTCAGGGAGCTGGATATTCCGAAAATTATATTGGAGAACAAGTATTTGGAATTGAAAATATTAAACCAACAATTATAATTCCATGTGGTGCAATTGAAAGTATCGGCCTGGGCCAGAATGATTAGTGAACAATAATACAAAAGCGGTCAACCCAATTTGAGAAGACCGCTTTTTTTTTGAACCTCAATCATCTATTAAAATAGACCCTTAAGTTTAGATCCGATATCGCTACCAGAAATGTTTTTCATCAAGTCTCCACCTGAGAACATGCTCATCAATCCTTTTCCATCTTCATCACCTTTTTCTTTAGCTGCGTTTGTAGCTCCTCCTAAGAATTTGGACATGATTTCACCTTTGATTTTATCAATGATGCCTGGCTCCATGTTTGATTTGTTCTTTAAATTATAAGCCAAATCACCTTCTAATTTCTTCTGAATTAAGTTAGCCTCCTCATCATTCTCTTTCGTAGAGAATAATTTTTGTACCATTCCTTCATTACCACGATTTTTTTCTTTCGTAGCACGGTAATTAATAGCATCAACGGCTTGTTTTTGAACTTCTTCTTTCTCTTTATCTCCTAAGTTGAACTTGCTAAGAATATCTCCTAAGTCCACTTTTTTCATGATATCATCTAATCCAAACATGTATTTAATTTTTGTTTGGGACAAATATATGGTGCGACTATGGATGGCTAATCTGGAATTAGATGAGCTGTAAGAATTTATCGGTGGGAGGTGAAACTAGCAACCTAAACTAATCCGCCAATTCAACCAAATACTCTTTCACGAATTTTTTCATGCGTTCGCGGTTTTCTTCACTGGAGGTAAATTCTTGTGCTTGGATAGCGAAGTCAATGTGGTAGTTAGAATAAAATATATAACAATCTAGCAAGCCTTTTTCTTGCATTTTATAGGCAAACTCCAATTCTTTGGGCTTGTTATCCTTGTTTTTTTCCAACATTTTTTTCCATGAATAAACTTCAAGGTAGCGGTCATCAGTGATGTCATTTTTCTTGATGAGACCAGATGGTTCCGAAAACGGTTCAACCTTTAATTTTGCCTCTTGATAATCTTTCCAATGGTTCTTTTTAAGTGGATAATAAACGCCTACTTGGTTAGGGAAAATCGGCCGAATAACGCGTTGTTCAACCAATTTTTTATCTTCAACATACAGAACTTCTGAATAATATCCTTTCATATCTTGACCCGGAAATAGGCACATCAGTTCTTCAATTTGTTGCTTTGCTCTGTAAATATTTCCTTCACCGAAATAGATCTTTGCAAGGTTCTCTCTTGGCTCAATTTGTTGAGGATACAAGTTGATGGTTTTCTTTAAATAATCTTTGGCTGAATCCATCTCATTTTTGTAGTAGTAATACAGATAAAAACTCATGTTGATGTTATAGGATTCTGGAAAGAATTGGATCAATTCATCTAATTTTTCCTTTGCAGACTTGAGTTGTTTGTTATTCAATTCGTCATAGGCTGCAGCATACATCATCACATGGGCAGAATCAACCACCATGGTATCCGGGTCATATTCTAAAAACATAATTCTTAGGTTGCCATCTGAACGAATAGATTTTGATTTCAAAGAAGCTTCTCTAAGGGCAAATAAATACTCATCATATTCAGTTCGGTACAAGTCATATGCCGATCGATCTAAGGCCTCCATATTATCTTCAACTTCTCTGATGTACATATTTGTCGACCACTTTTCTTCAGGAATCGCATTTTGAAGAGAGTCGAGCGTTTCACCCATTCTGTTGTAGGCGGTTTGAATCATGAAGTACGAATAGGATTCACCCACCTCATTCAACTTTTGGTTATAGGTTGTTTCCTTCATCTCCACATATATGTCCCAAGCATCATAGCGCGCGTCATCACCTGCTTTATCCAATAGCTTTTTAAGTTTTTTAGCGGCTTTGTGCGGATCCGTTTCAAAGAGCTCAATACATTTTTGAATTTTTTCTTCTTTCTGAGCAATTCCTGTCAAATGAAATCCAACAAAAAGAATTAATACGATTAAATATCTGCTGTTCATGTTATAATTTACTGTTCAAAATTTTAGGGTGATTGCAGATTTTATGCAAATAGGGATTGGTGCGAATTGAATTCATTAAATCCAAGTGTCCCATATGATGGCAATCTGATCCTACCACATCTATCATGTCTTTATCAATCAAAGATTCGGCCATCTTTTTTACTTGAGGGCCGTATTGACCAGATAACGAATTTAAATTCAATTGTAACAAACAGCCACGAGTTCTATAGTCTTCAATCTTATCAAACTCATTGAAGTAAAACGGATATCGCTCAACATGCGCCAAAATTGGTTTGTATCCTTCCATAATCATATTGAAAATGGTTTCTTTTACTCGAGGTGGTTCATTTGAAAATGACAATTCGAATAAAACATGATTGTCTCCGAAAGTGAGTAATTTTTTCTGTGCAATTAAATCGTCTAAATGAAAATCTAAATAGTATTCAGCTGCCGCCTCAATTTCAATTGGAATTCCTGCTTCTTTGATTGCACTGCGCACCTCTTCCAACCCACCAAGTATAATTTCGGGCGTGTTTTTGTAATAATCACTCATTACATGGGGAGTGGTAATCACTTTTTTAAAGCCCAAATCAGAAAATCGTTTGAGCATGGCCATAGATTCTTCCATTGACTTGGAACCATCATCAATTGCAGGAATGAGATGAGAATGCAAATCAGTATGCAAAAGCCCGAGATCAAAAGGCTCAAGCTTTGGTTGCTTTTTAAATATGTTGGAAAATATTCCCATGTATTAAAAGTACTATATATATTTATAATTGTCCGTAATTACCGAAACCATATAATATGAAAAAAGTTCTGATTTGTCTATTGTTTCTTCCAATTTATTGTGCTGCCCAAAGCAAGTTTGAACTTTCAGAAAGTACCGCTAAATCACTGGTTCAGGTTCCTATAGATTGTATTTATCAAGAATATCCGAATAAGCTTGGACAAGTATTGACCGATTCAAGTCATATTGATCATCCTCAATCATTGCACCCCATATTTTACGGATGTTTTGACTGGCACTCTTCTGTACATGGACATTGGTTGATGACCAAAATAGCGAATCTCTATCCAGAATCTGATATGGCAGATGAAATCACAGCAATTTTAGACGAGCAGTTTCAAGTTCCAAAAGTGCAAATGGAGTTGCTTTATTTTCAACCTAAATTGAATCGCTCTTTCGAGCGCACTTACGGATGGGCGTGGTTGTTGAAGTTACACGCAGAATTGGACCAACATCCGTTAAATGAATCTCATGGATGGACAAAAAACTTGCAATCATTGACCACTCAAATTGTGACCAATTACAAAGCGTTTTTACCAAAAATGGCTTATCCGATTAGAGTAGGAGAGCATACCAATACGGCTTTTGGTCTGTCTTTAGCTTATGATTATGCAGTGCAAATGCAGGATGAAGAGTTTAAAAACTTGATTTCATCAAGAGCAAGAGATTTTTATATGGATGATGAAGGCTGCCCGATAGGATGGGAGCCAAGTGGATTTGATTTTATCTCTCCTTGTTTGCAAGAGGCTGAATTGATGTCTAAAATCCTTACTGAGAAAGAGTTCAAGAAATGGTTGTCAAAATTTTTACCCGAATTAATGGAGGATGATTTTAAACTAGAGCCAGGAAAAGTTTTAGACAGAACAGATGGAAAACTGGTTCATTTAGATGGATTGAATTTTTCACGAGCATGGTGTTTTTACGGATTGGCAAAACAGCTAACTAAGAACGCCGAACGATTAACAGAATTGGGAGATTTGCACATAGCAGCTTCAGAAAATGAAGTGATTGGCTCTGACTATATGGGTAGTCATTGGCTAGCAAGTTTTTTGGTCTATGCCTTGGATAAAAGAGCAGAGATCAACCCGAACAAATAGCAGCTACTGAACAATCAATTTTTTAACTGTTGAATAGGCAGATGATGCATAATGAATAAAATAAGCTCCGCTCGGCAAGGAGTAAGCAACGTTTGATTCAGGTTGAATTTTGGTTATTAATTTTCCCTCTAACGAATAGACATCAGCAACGTCTCCTTCACTTACATTTGATAAATAAAATGTTCCTTGACTCGGGTTAGGGTAAATGATTACTTCTTGATTATAAGGATGCTCAGTTTCTATCGTTAAATCGCAGGGACCACTTGTTGGTGAATTACCATTAAGTGCAACGCGATTCGCAAATAATGTTGCCATTGAATCTGATCGCATAACCCAATTATCAATTGAGTGCCCATTATCAAAACAATCGTTTAGATATTCGTAATTCTCTATGATATCCACTTTTCTGACCGGTGCTATAGTCAGTGAAGAGAAATAAGCTTCAATACTTTTAGAGCCATGAGATCTTGGATATTTGGCATATTGTTGGCAAATGTTAGATTGAGCATAACACTCCCAATCCGTCCTACCAAGAATTCTTCCATAATTATAATTCACTACGACATCACTTCCTTGATGAAACATATAAACGACTGGCCATTCTGTGTCCCCTGCAATCATATCAAAATCCATCATTGCACCGTAAATACTTCCAACTCCTTGCACTGTAGCGTTGTGTTGACCAAGGTTTAGTGTTCCATTGATATCTCCTAAATCAGGACGAGAAAGAGAATAGCCTGCTGGCAAACAACTCACTAAATCAGCATCCGGATTTGGAGCATCAGCAATTGCGCCACAAAAAGTAGATTTCTCACTTGGTTTGTCTATAAATGTGGCGGCAAATGCAACATATGCACCTGCACTTTCTCCTGCAATAAACACATTGGAAATATCAATTGAGTCTAGAATTGCTCGGCCCTTCATGAACCGAATAGCACCTTTAGCATCTTGCTGTCCACGGTAATTGGCTCTAAACACTTCTGCACTATCACATATGTATCCGCATGGCTCAGAAATAGAATTGTTGCAGACAGCATACATATTGTAATTAGACGTTTTGTGTGTTCCGAGGCGATAATTAATCGTTGAAACAACCCATCCTTTTTCCGCAAAACTGGTTGCAATGTTCACGATTGACGCATCATTTTTTGAACCGCCTATCCAAGCTCCACCGTGCACAAGTACAAGGCAAGGCCGATTACAATTGTTGTCATTCACTGGTTTGTACACATCCATCAAAAGTGTGTCATTGATTCCGGCAAAGTTTTCTGCAATTCCATACTCAATATCGGTTTCAACGGTGATAGAATAATCGTTTTGGGTATAAGGTGCTTGAGCAATTGAACTTAAACTGCCAGCTATTGAAATCAGGGCTAAAAGTATTTTCTTTTTCATAGACCGAAAATTATGAATATTCCAAATGCAAAACAAAATTTTAACAATTAAGAATAGTGCTCATCATAGTACTTCTGGTAATCACCAGAGGTCACGTTTTCAATCCAATCTTCATTAGATAAATACCAATCAATAGTTTTCTCTAGGCCTTCTTCAAATTCTAATGAAGGAATCCAGCCCAATTCATCTTTGATTTTAGTGGCATCAATGGCATATCTCATGTCATGACCAGCTCTATCGGTAACAAAAGTGATGAGTTGTTCATTTGTACCTGGGGTGCGTCCGAGTTTTTCATCCATAATTTGGCACATCTTTCTCACCAAATCAATATTGGTCCATTCGTTCCAACCTCCAATATTATAAGTTTCGCCTAATTCTCCTTTATGAAAAATGGCGTCAATAGCTCTAGCATGGTCTTCAACCCATAGCCAATCTCTGACATTTTCTCCAGTACCGTAAACCGGCAAGGCTTTATTGTTTTTGATGTTGTTGATCACCAACGGAATCAGTTTTTCGGGAAACTGATGAGATCCGTAATTATTAGAACAATTTGAAATTTTCACAGGTAGATTATAAGTGTGAAAATAAGCCCTAACTAAATGATCTGAACTTGCTTTTGAAGCAGAATAAGGACTTCTTGGGTCGTAAGATGTATCTTCTAAAAAGAAGCCTTCATCACCTAATGATCCGTAAACTTCATCTGTTGAGATGTGATAGAAAATATGGTTTGATTCGTTTTTCCAAGATGATCTGGCTACTTCAAGTAAATTGGCCGTTCCAACAATATTCGTGATGATGAATTCCATTGGTCCAGAAATAGATCTATCCACATGTGATTCTGCGGCTAAATGAATAACATCTGTGATGCCTTTTTCTTCAAAAATGGTCGTTAAAAAATCTTTATCTTGAATATCACCTTTGATGAAATGATAATTCTGCTCGTTTTCAATCTCGGTTAGATTTTTAAGATTTCCTGCATAGGTTAATTTATCGAGATTATAAATCTCGTAGTCTGGATAGGATTTAACAAACAGTTTTACAACATGAGATCCAATGAATCCAGCACCTCCGGTGATTAAAATCTTTTTTTTCATATCCTACTAACGAATCTGGAATAGCTTTATTCCTTAAAAAATCTTAAAGAGACCAATAGTCCATCTCTTTTATTTTTCCTTTATAAATTCCTTTAAGATCTACAATTATTCCTTTGTCATCCCTCATCATACCGCGTAAGTCCGATTCTGAAAGATTGGTGTACTCTTCATGATTCACTGCAATAATTATTGCATCATAGTCGTCCGTTGATTTTGGAGTAATTTCAAAACCATACTCTTCAAACACTTCAATTGAATCCGCGTGCGGATCAATTACATCAACTTTACATGCAAACGATTCAAGCTCTCGAATTACATCCACTACTTTTGAGTTTCTGATATCCGAAACATCTTCTTTGAAAGTAGCTCCCATTACCAGTACTTTTGATTCCATTGGATTTTTTCCATGACCAATCATTTTCTTAACGGTTTGTTTACCGACATAGAACCCCATAGAATCATTAACGTATCTACCTGAATTGATGATTTTAGCATGATAACCAACTTGTTTAGCTTTATGGGTTAGGTAATATGGGTCAACACCAATGCAATGTCCTCCTACTAAACCTGGTCTGAAATTCAAGAAATTCCATTTCGTGCCTGCTGCCTCTAAAACATCATATGTATTGATGTTTAATTTATTGAAAATGATAGATAGTTCATTGATTAAAGCAATGTTGACATCCCTTTGCGTGTTCTCAATAATTTTCGCTGCCTCGGCAACTTTAATTGAAGCTGCTCTGTGAACACCTGCCTCAACCACTAATTCGTAGGTTTTTGCAATGTGCTCAGCCGACTCAGGGTCGCATCCTGAACTTACTTTTACAATAGACGAAAGAGTGTTAACCTTATCACCCGGATTAATTCTTTCAGGAGAATACCCCACTTTAAAGTCTTCCATGAATTTTAATCCACTTTCAGCTTCTAAAACCGGAATACAATCTTCTTCGGTACATCCAGGATATACAGTAGATTCATAAACCACATAGTCCCCTTTCTTTAGTACCTGTCCAACCGTGCTACTTGCTCCTAACAAAGGAGTTAGATCTGGTAATTTACTATCATCAATAGGAGTTGGAACTGCCACTATGTAAAAAGTAGCAGCTTTTAAATCTTCTAATTTATGTGTGAATTTGATATCGCATCCATCAAAATCAGCAGCTTCTAATTCATTACTCGGGTCAATATTATTTTGCATCATTTCTACCCTTTTGGCATTGATGTCAAAACCTATAACTTTTATTTTTCGTGCAAATTCAAGTGCTATTGGTAATCCAACATAACCTAAACCTATTACAGCTAAGGTTGCTTCTTTTTTAACTAGTTTATCGTAAATTGATTCCATGCTTTAATTTTATTCTAAGTCAAAAACTTGACTTTTTAAGTATTTTTTTCATTTAAGTAGTTATCTCTCACCTCATAAATCCGTTCTATTATTTCCACAACTTTCAATCCTTCTAAGGCATTGGTTGTTGGAGTAGTTCTTTGTTTTAACGAATCAACAACATTTTCTATGATGTAATGATGATTCGCAGCCGATCCTTTGTATGATCCGTAGTCATTTGCTGGATTTGAAGGCGGAAGATCTGGCATTTCGTAATTTTCAATATTACATACCTCAATTTCATTCATATATTGTCCGCCAATTTTAACAGAACCTTTACTTCCAACAATTGTCATTGAGCTTTCTAAATTTTGATTCCAAATTGAGGTCGAATAATTGATAGATCCCATCCCTCCATTGATAAAATCAAAACTCACAAAACCAGAATCTTCGAAGTCAGTGGTTTCTTGGTGTGAGAAATCTGCAAATCTTCCTTGAATGTTTTTGATGTCTCCAAACAGCCAATACATGATATCAATGAAGTGAGAGAATTGCGTAAACAATGTTCCACCATCTAAATCGGCAGTACCTTTCCAGCCACCTTTTTTGTAGTATCGGTCATCACGGTTCCAATAGCAGTTCAGCTGAACCATAAAAATTTCGCCAAGTAGTTTTTCAGAAATAACTTTTTTAATCCATTCAGAAGGTGGTGAATATCTATTCTGCATTACGCAAAACACTTGCTTTGAATTCTGCAAAGCCGTATATATTACACTTTCACAATTATCTTTTGAAAGTCCCATTGGTTTTTCACAGACAACATGTAAACCTGATTCAAGACATTTTTTTGCTTGTTCTGAATGAAGTCCGTTAGGGGTACAAATGCAAACAACATCTGCCGTAATACCTGACTCTAAAAAACTCTCTAAACCACTAAAAAATGGTGTATCAAATTCATCCAATCCCAATGTGTTTTTATCAGCCGTATCTATCAGGCCAACGAGTTCAGATTCGTCATTTCTTGTGATCATAGTAGCATGTCTTTTACCAATATGACCGCATCCAACAACTGCAAATTTTATTTTACTTTCTTCTTGCATTAAATCTTTTTTACGCGATTTTCTTCCAAAAGATATTCATCCTTTGATTCTGGACAAATTGCTCTATTGTTTTCGTCAAATTCTAAACGGTGACCAAATTCACTCATCCAACCTATTTGCTTGGCAGGATTCCCTACTAACAAGGCATAATCTGCTACTTCTTTTGTGACTACAGCACCAGCACCAATAAACGCGAATTTACCTATGGGGTTGCCGCATACAATTGTTGCATTGGCACCAATTGAGGCTCCTGTTCCAACTTTTGTTTCCAGGTATTGATCTCTTCTATTTACCGCGCTTCGTGGATTCATTACATTGGTGAAAACCATAGATGGGCCTAAAAAAACATCATCTTCACAAATAACACCGGTATAGATGGAAACATTGTTTTGAACTTTGACGTTATTGCCCAATTCAACTTCTGGCGAAACCACTACGTTTTGACCTATATTACAATTCTTTCCAATCCTGCAATTCGGCATTATATGAGAAAAATGCCAAATCTTAGTTCCTTCACCAATTTGGCATCCTTCATCAATGACAGCTGTTTCATGTGCAAAATACTCACTCATTATTTTACCACGTATTTATCAAAATCATAATGATCTTTCTCGTTCAATTCCTCCGGGGTTAAATTTTTAAAATACTCATAAGTGAGTTTTAAACCTTCAGCACGATTTATTTTAGGAGTCCATCCTAATATGTTTTTTGCCTTAGTAATATCCGGTTGTCTTTGTTTCGGATCATTAACCGGCAAGTCTTTGTAAACAATTTTTTGATCGGTCCCGGTTAATTCTATAATTTCTTTTGCAAAATCTGCGATAGATATTTCGTCAGGGTTGCCAATGTTTACAGGTAAATTGTAATCTGAATGCAAGAGGCGATAAATGCCTTCAACTAAATCATCAACATAACAAAACGATCTTGTCTGTGAACCATCACCAAAAATGGTTAAATCTTCCCCTCTCAATGCTTGACCAATAAATGCTGGTAGTACCCTTCCATCATTTAAACGCATTCTTGGCCCGTATGTATTAAAAATTCGGACAATTTTTGTGTCAACTTGATGATAAGTGTGATAGGCCATAGTCATAGCCTCTTGAAATCGTTTTGCCTCATCATACACCCCTCTAGGTCCAATTGGGTTAACATTTCCCCAATATTCTTCAGTTTGAGGATGTACCTCTGGGTCACCATATACTTCAGAAGTAGAAGCAATCATTAAAGTTGCTTTTTTTACTTTGGCCAAGCCAAGACAATTGTGAATTCCTAAAGAACCAACTTTTAAAGTTTGAATAGGAATCTTTAAATAATCTATTGGACTAGCGGGTGAAGCAAAATGGAGGATGTAATCGAGATTTCCAGGTACATGAATGAACTTGCTCACGTCATGATTATAAAACTCAAAGTTTTCCAGAGGAAAGAGGTGTTCTATATTCTTCAGTCTTCCGGTAATTAGGTTGTCCATTCCTATCACGAAATACCCTTCTTTAATGAATCGATCACACAGATGAGATCCCAAAAAGCCCGCAGCCCCAGTTATTAATATTTTTTTTCTATTTGACATTTAGTTTAAAATCGTTCTTCTTCCGATACTTTCGTAATAAAACCCTTTCCCTTCCATTTCTTCTAAATCAAATAAGTTTCTTCCGTCAAAAATTTTCGGTTCAACAAGAGATTCTTTGATCTTGTCAAAATCAGGGTTTCTGAAAGCGCCCCATTCTGTGGCGATTAACAATGCATCTTTTTGATTAATTGCCTCGTAGGCGTTATCTACAAATTGAATTTTATTACCGTAAAGGGATTTAACGTTTTCCATTGCTTCTGGATCATATGCCGTAATGTTCGCTCCTGCAGATAACAACGCGTCAATCATGTACAATGCCGGCGCCTCTCTAATGTCATCCGTGTCTGGTTTAAATGCTAATCCCCAAAGACCGAAATTTTTGCCAGATAAATCACCATAATGGTTTTTTACCTTTTCTATTAATTTCAATTTTTGGTTGTTGTTAACATCCAACACGGCATCAATAATTTGAAATCTGTAATCAAAATCATTTCCTGATTTTACAAGCGCCTGAACATCTTTAGGGAAACAGCTTCCTCCAAATCCAATGCCTGGGAATAGAAATCGCTTACCAATTCGGGTGTCAGAACCCATTCCAATTCTAACATCATCAACATTAGCTCCAACTTTTTCACAAAAGTTGGCAATCTCATTCATAAAAGTGATTTTAGTTGCTAGAAAAGAATTAGCTGCATATTTCGTTAATTCAGCAGATTTTTCATCCATAAAAATTATAGGATTTCCCTGGCGAACGAATGGTTTATACAGTTCTTTCATGATAGTTTGAGCTCTTTGCGAACTTGTCCCTATCACTACTCGGTCAGGTTTTAAGAAATCGTCTACCGCAAATCCTTCTCTTAAAAACTCGGGATTTGAAACGACATCAAAATCTACTGTAGCATGTTTTTTAATCGCTGCGTCAACCTTTTCTGCTGTTCCAACCGGCACTGTTGATTTGTCCACAATGACTTTATACGAAGTCATTATTTTACCCAATTCGTCAGCAACCCCTAAAACGTAACTTAGGTCAGCTGATCCATCACCGCCAGGAGGAGTAGGCAAGGCTAAAAAGATGATTTCAGACGCCTCCACGGCAGCCTTCAAATCAGTCGTAAAAGTTAATCTACCTTGTTTAATATTTCTTTCAAAAATAACGTCAAGATGTGGTTCGTAAATCGGAACCTCACCATTTTTCATTTTTTCCACTTTTTTTTCATCAATGTCAACACAGATTACGTTGTTTCCTGTTTCAGCAAAACAGGTTCCTGAAACCAAACCAACATAACCGGATCCTACAACTGCAATTTTTTTCATTAATTATTCTTTAAATATTGTTCTACAGCTTGACAAATGTGCTGTAATTGATCTATTTCTAATTCTGTGTGCATTGGCAAAGAGATAACTGTCTTACACAGTTCATTTGTAACCTCAAAATCATTGTCTGAGTAATCTTTTGCCCCGTATGCCTCTTGTGTATGCAAAGCAACCGGATAATAAATCATGGCCGGTACTCCTTGTTCTTTTAAATAAGACTGCATTTTAAACTGGTCAATTCCGTCAATCTTTAATGTGTATTGGTGAAATACATGAGTAGATTGTGGATTTACAGCAGGTGTTGATATGCGACTGATTTGACTAAAAAAAGAGTTGTAGTATTCTGCTGCTTGTTGTCTTGCTGCAATATAACTGTCTAGTTTTTTTAATTTAATCCCCAACACTGCAGCCTGCAATGAATCTAGCCGCGAATTTACTCCTATACGATCGTAGTAATAGCGCTTGGCCATTCCATGATTGACAATTGAACGACATATTCTTGCTAATTCATCATCATTAGTAAATAATGCCCCTCCGTCACCATAACAGCCTAAATTTTTAGACGGGAAAAAAGAAGTTGTTCCTATATGACCGATTCCACCAGCTTTAATTGTTTCGCCTGTAGCTCTAGTGTATGATGCACCAATTGCTTGAGCGTTATCTTCAACAACATACAAGTCATGCTCTTCAGCAATTGTCATTATTTCATCCATATTGGCGCATTGACCAAATAAATGAACGGGAATAATTGCTTTAGTTTTTGGCGTGATTGCTTCTCGAATTGCATCAGCTGAAATACAAAAGGTGTCAGGATCTACATCAACCAATACGTGTTTCAATCTCAAAAGACCGACAACTTCAACAGTTGCTGCAAATGTAAAATCTGATGTAATAACCTCATCACCAGGTTGCAAATCCAAGCTCATCAAGGCGATTTGTAAAGCATCCGTGCCATTTGCACATGGTATTACATGCTTCACTCCTAAGTAGTTTTCTAGATCGGCCTGAAATGATTTCACTTCTGGTCCATTTATAAAAATCGAATGATCCAATACATTTTGCATAGCAGAATCCACATCAGCCTTTATCTCGGCGTATTGTGATTTTAAATCTACCATCTGTATTTCCTTCATAATCTAAAAAAAGTTAAGCGATTGAATCAAGTTTGCGAATATAATCAATAATCTAGTGATTTAGTCGTTTCTTTGGGTAGCAATTCATATTTTTGAACCATGAAGTTTCTAGTCGCCATCAGCTTGTTTATAAGCGTTTCATCTTTCTCACAAAGAAATTTAACTGACAGTACCATGAATAATGTTTTGGTAGGTTTAAACTACAAATTCAATTTGGTGTCAGGGGACATAACAAAGCTGTGGGGCTTTAATCATGAAATTGGAATCAGCATTGATAATAAATTTAAAAACAATTTAACGCTGGGTATTTCGGCGGGATTTATTTTTGGAAATCAATTCAAAGACACCAGCATTTTTAAATCGGTGGTGAATGATTTTGGAACGGTAACAAGTTTAAACGGAACCCCCTCACAAGTATTATTCTTGATGAGAGGGATGACAGCAAATGTAAATGCTGGTTATGTGTTTAATCGACTTGGAAACAATCCAAATTCAGGGTTGTGGATTGATGTAGGTTTGGGCATGTTAATGCATAAAATTAGGATTGAAAGTATCTATGATGATGTTCCGCAACTTGAAGGTGATTATCGAAAAGGCTATGATCGATTACATGTTGGATTTCAATCACGAGAGTTTATTGGTTATTTATTTCAAGGGGACACACGTTTCTTAAATTTTTATGCAGGTTTTGAATTCATTCAAGGATTTACAGAAAACCAGAGAAATTACAATTTTGATTTGGGTGGACCAGATCCAGGTTTGAAAATGGACTTTCTATGGGGAGCTAAAGTGGGTTGGCTCATTCCAATTTACAAGCGTACACCAAAAGAATATTATATTGACTAATAGATGAGGTTATTTTATTCTTTAGGGGTCAATTTATATGTTTTAGGAATTCATATTGCTTCACTTTGGAGTTTGAAGGCTAAAAAATGGGTAGCTGGGCGAAAAGACTTGTGGCAAAAACTAGAAGCCTTTGATAACTCGGGAGAAGTGATTTGGTTTCACTGTGCGAGTTTAGGGGAGTTTGAACAGGGAAGACCAATTATGGAGAAGATAAAAGCTCAAAAAGACTGCAAAATTGTAGTCAGCTTTTTTTCTCCATCTGGATATGAAATACGGAAGAATTATGAAGGGGCAGATTTAGTATGTTATCTACCCAAAGACTCTAAAGCAAATGCCTTGCGATTTTTAGACTTGATTAAACCCACTGAAATATATTTTGTGAAATATGAATTTTGGGCATACTATATCATTGAAGCAAGTCGGCGAAAAATAAAACTCTATTCAATTTCAGCTGTATTTAGAAAAAGTCAGATTTTCTTTAAGTTTTATGGGGGCTATATGCGCTCTGTGCTAAGAGTATTTGATCAGATTTTTGTTCAGAATAAGGCTTCTCAAAATCTGCTTTCAAGCATTCAATTGGATTCGATTTTGGCAGGTGACACTCGCTATGACCGCGTGTTTGAAAATGCAACAAGGGTTCAAAATTATCCGCTTATTAGTGAATTTGTAGGAGATAAGAAGGTGTTGGTTTGCGGATCAATTTGGATGGAAGATTTAAAGGTGATTGAAGAAAAATTAAATGCGTTGCAAGGATGGAAAATTATCATTGCACCTCATGAAATAAAAGATGCCTTCATTCACGAAATAATTGAACGTATAGATAAAAAAAGCATTCAATATTCTGTGTTAAACGAGTCGAATAAAGATGCTGAAGTGCTGATAATAGATAATATAGGGATGTTGATGAATCTTTATCAATATGGAGATTTGGCCTATATAGGAGGGGCTTTTAGAACCGGACTGCACAATATTCTAGAGCCTGCGGCATTTCAATTGCCGGTAATTTTTGGAGATAAATATGGGAAGTTCCCGGAGGCCTATGACTTTCTCGAGAATGGTATTGGTTTTTCAATTGAGGATGCTTATGATTTTAATCGTGTTGTTGATGAATTGAGCAACCAAGATTTAAGGTCTAAGGTGGAGGGGTTTATGACAGCAAGGAGAGGGGCAACTGCAACTATTTTGTCCCATGTGGGTTATAATACACCTTGAAATTTTTTCTTCCCTGATTAGAATCAACTTGAATAAAGTAAACCCCTGATTTTAAATGCTGAAAATCTATATTCACTTCTTGTTCAGGCCGGTTAAAAGTTATCGGTGTTTGGACAATCTTTCCACTTAAATCAACAACCTGGATTTGACCAGAAAGTTGTTTGATTCCCGATATATTGAAGCCGAATTCGTTAGAGTTTAATAAAATTCCATCTAATTTATTGTTGACATAGATAATTTCAGAAAGCTGCGATTTTCCGTCATTATCTATTGATTTAAGCTGATAATAATTGTTGACGTTGTCCACCTCGTGGTACAGGTTGTATTCACTTTTACCAAAAGTTGTTTCTTGTTGTTTAATGGTTTCCAATGGTGTGAAATTGATGCCATCTTTGCTGTTGAGTAGTTCGAAATGAGATAAATTATATTGGCTCTGTGTAGTCCATTGAATATGGTTAATGTTGTCAGAGGAGCTAACATTAAAAGAGGTCAAATTAAGGTCTAGGATTGTTGCTCCCTGCACGACAATGTCATCAATTGCCACTGATGGGTCTGTGCCCACACCATTTCCATCATTTGACCAGTGAAAAGCGAATTTTATTGTAGGGTTGTTGTCGGCTGCAATTGGGAAATTAAGTGTTACGGCAGTCCACATCCCTTGTTCGAAACCGGTGCAAGGAGTGGCTGTTTGGGGAGGGCAACAAACTCCGAACCCTGCACAAAATGCTGCATTAAAGCATGTGCAACACGAGCTTGCAGCAACATTTCCTCCGGTAAAGGTCGTCCAAGTGGTTCCATTGTTTAAACTGTACTCCACAATAAATCCATCATCTCCTTGAGCGGCAATGTAATTAAAAGAGAGTTGAATGCCTGCCGCTCCACTGCAA
>JAUHXX010000285.1 GCA_030426825.1 Bacteroidia bacterium
AAAATCCATACAGTCGGATATCCCGAAACATTAAAGGCTTGTTGTAAATTTCTGTTTTGCTGAGCAAGTTCGGGGGCCAATTGCTTTTTACGCGGAAAATCTAATTCCAATAAAATAACGTTTTCGTTCGCCCATTTGATGAAAGCTTCTTTCGCAAAAACCTCTCTTTGTAATTTATGACACCAGCCACACCAATCGCTTCCAGTAAAAAAACCAAAAACTGGTTTACCTGACTCAACTGATAATTCATGGACTGTATTTAAATCAGTGTACCATTTTAATCCGTCTTCGTTCTCTTGTAAACTATTCGCTGCATTAATAAAAGATGAACTGGCAAAGCCAATTAATGCAACACAAAGTATAAATACTGCCTTTTTCATAGTAGCTAAATTACAAATATCTCATCTTCTAGACGTTTGAATAATTAAAAAGTCTGTTAAGATTTTGTTAAAGGCTCATTTCTAGTGTTCTGGAGCTTTTAATCCTGCCTTCACAGCAACTTCTAAGGTATTCTCATCAGGTGGTATAGGACAATACCAACCTGTTGTATATGCGCAATAAGGATTGTATGCATAATTGAAATCAACAATGAGACTTTCACCTTCAGGTTGTTCCAGGTCTAAATACCTTCCTCCGCCATAAGTCTCTGTTCCAGAAGTTTCATCTTTGAAAGGAACAAAAAGTGAATTTTCATAGCCCTCCATTTTAATGACTTTAAGATTTTGATAAGCAAACAACACACAAGTTGCACCGTTTAACTCAAAAGTAAGTTTAGCATGTTTGGCAAACATCTTTTCTGTCCCGGCAGATGTGGGCATCACAATCGTGTCCGGATTTTCAATGATCTCGTAATGGGCTTCAACCCTATAGGTGTGATCAATGGGGTAGAAATGATGCCCTTTGAATTTACGCCGTTCTTTCTTTTTAAGCGGTGAAGTATCTTTATTAAAATAATGCTCGTTTTGATCAGCCTGAAACGTTAACACTTTTTGTGTTAAGCTATCCTGGCCAAATGAAAAAAACGAAGCAAGAAAGAGTGTAAAAAATACAACTCTCATTTTACTTTAACACGAAGTTATCAGAACCAATTAGCGCACCTTCACAATACAATTGAGCTGTATAATTCCCCTTTGGCGCTTCTTCACCAAGTTCATAAAAAATACAAACATCAGTAGACTGATTTTGGTAATTGATTGATTTCTTATCTGAATAAATCAACGACTGTCCTCCTTCATTTTTAAAGGTATTGCCTTGGCTCGAATTTAAAACCGTTCCGGTAGGAGCAATAATTCTCATGTAAATTGTTTTGTTCCCAGGAGTTGCTATCGCATTATCTCCAACCGTAAAACAAGATCTAACATGAGTAGCTCTTGAGGCCTTATCTGTTTCTTTATAAGATCCAGAACTCTTTTCTTTAATACCAGTTGTCACAAAACTAAAGGCTACCAATTTAGACCCTTTGTTTACTTTATCATTCAAGTTATCTCGCTCTTCGGTAACATTTGACAAAGTAGATTGCGTATTTTCCAAATCATTCAATGTAGTGGCTAAACTCTCAGTCAAAACACCATTCGCGTAATTCAATGAATCAATGGTTCTGATATAATCTTTCATGATTGATCTCAACACATCTGTTTCTTCTTGTAGTTTACGTACTTTACTCGCGTAATAAGCCTTATCACCTTTGGCATCTTCTAATTCTGCCATCAAGCCTTGAATTTTGTTTTTCTGCGCCTGAATAGAATCATTCATCTCTCCGTTATCAATCTCCATTTTGTCATACATGGCCAACATGTTTTGAAGATTTTCTTTGACATCCTCTCCCATCTCTAAGCCTTGATCGTACATCATTTCGTTCAAGGCTTCCATTTCAAGTACTAACTCTTCTTTCTCATTGCTGCATTGATTAATGGCTTCATTTTTCTCAGACAATTTCCAACCTAAAAATCCTCCAGCTACTAACATCATTAAAATGATGATGATATACAATCCATCTCTTTTTTTCTCTTTTTTTGGGGCAACAGGCGTTGGTGTTGGTCTTGAACCAGCTCCAGACGTATCTATAAATGTTCCTCCTCCTTCTTCGTCTTCACTCATATTTGTTGTATTAACTGTTAATTAATTTTTCACGTAAATTTCTCATAAACTCCGAAGCGTATACAAAGTCTACCACTTCTTGGTTATCTGTTTTAATAATTTCTTTGTTATCTCCTTGCCACCATTTTTTACCTTGATTGATAAAAATAATATGATCGCCTATCTCCATAACGGAATTCATGTCATGGGTTATAACTACAGTTGTAATATTATACTCGTACGTAATTTCTTTTATCAAGTTATCAATAACAATAGAGGTTTTCGGGTCCAATCCAGAGTTAGGCTCATCACAAAACAAATATTTCGGATTCATAGCAATTGCACGTGCAATTGCAATACGTTTTTGCATTCCTCCTGAAGTTTCGGCAGGGTACAAATCGTTTTTATTGATAATGTTTACTCTATTCAAGCAAAAATTAGCTCTTTCGCGCATCTCTTCGTGAGACATGTCTGTGAACATTTTAAGCGGAAAAATTACGTTCTCTTCAACTGTTAACGAATCAAACAGAGCTGATCCTTGAAACAGCATCCCTATCTCTTTTCTGACCTCAATTCGTTCTTTTCTATTCATGGCAGAAAAATCTCTCCCATCATATAACACGGCACCTTGATCAACTTCGTGCAAACCAACAATGCATTTGGTTAAAACAGATTTACCTTGACCAGAAGCTCCAATAATTAAATTCACCTGACCTTCTGTGAAAGTAGCAGAAACATCAAACAGAATTTGAGTATCTCCAAATGACTTTGATATGTTATCTACAATAATCATTACACCAAAACAATTTGAGTAATCACATAATTAGCCAACAAAATAGCCACAGAAGCAGCAACAACAGCTTTAGTACTTGATCTACCAACTTCTAAAGATCCTCCTTTAGTATAGTAACCGTAATAAGAAGCAATGGAAGTTATTAAAAAGCCAAACACTACTGTTTTTCCTAAAGAATAAAACAAATTTCCTTGTTCACTATACCAAGCATATCTGATACCCACCAAATATGTTTCTGTCGAGTAAAGTCCTGACTGAACACCAGCAATCCATCCTCCTATAAGACCTAATACCATGGAAATTATTGTTACAAAAGGTAAGAAGAAAGTCATTGCCAAAATCTTCGGTAACATGAGAAATCCTATCGAATTTACCCCCATAATTTCCAGGGCATCAATTTGTTCAGTCACACGCATGGTGCCAATTTCAGAGGCAATATTTGAGCCCACTTTTCCAGCCAAAATCAATGAAATAATCGTAGGTGAAAATTCTAAAATTGTTGATGATCGAGTAATATATCCAATCGTGTAATCTGGTAATAAAGGAGATTCCATATTAGCCGCAGTCTGCAGAGATATGACTCCCCCCATAAAAATTGAAAGAAATGCAACTAAAGGAATCGAACTTATCACTATTGCATTGATTTCAGTAAAAAACATACTCCAGAACACCTTAAACTTTTCAGGTCTTGAAAAAACAGACTTGAGCATGATAAAATAGCGACCGATATGTTCGAACAAATTCATTCTGCCGCTAAAATAACTAATATTTTCGTCTAGCTTAGTTTGAAAGCCTTGTTATTTGTTAATCTCGACTTCGCTCGATTACCAAATCTTAAATAAGCCTTGAGATAATTGAAAAAAATTAAGATTAACATTTTCTTTAGGCGGCCTGAACCAGGCTTTCGCGAGTCGCTTCTCGTGTGTTCTCGATACTTTTCACATCTTGGATGAACCAAAACATGAAAAACTCGAACAAACTAGAGAGCTTCGACAGATCGCTCTATCCTTGGCCGAGAAATTTTGTACCTTTAATCCTCTTAACATTCAGAATGGAAATCAAACTCAACAAAATGAAGACATCTTTAGAGGATGTCGTGAAATATCAACTCAAATTTGATCAAGATATCATAGATATGAATGGCCTTGTCGGTCAACACATTCATATGCAATATTTAGGCAAACAGCAATGCGGTTCCTGTCAAAAATTCGTGAAAAAGTTGTTTGCTCAGGGCTTTTGTTATGACTGTTTTATGAATGCACCCGAAGCTGCTCCATGTATTATTAATCCTGAATTGTGTGAAGGCCATTTAGGAAAAGGTAGAGATGTTCAGTGGGAACAAGATCACCATGTGCAACCCCATGTCGTTTATTTGGCTGTTGCATCCTCATTAAAAGTTGGAGTTACTCGCGAACAACAGGTTCCCACTCGTTGGATTGACCAAGGAGCAAGTTTTGCAATCAAACTTGCAGAGGTACCCTATAGACAATTGGCTGGAGAAATAGAAGTCGCTTTGAAAGGCACTTTTACTGATAAAACTAACTGGCGTTCTATGCTTAAGAATGAAATTGGAGATTTTGATTTAGAAGAAGAGAAATGGCAGTGCGAAGAATTATTACCGGCAGATTTGGCCGAATACATGTCTGAAGATGATGAAATTATTGAAATAAATTACCCCGTTATAGAATTTCCTGACAAGGTAAAGAGCGTAGGATTTGATAAAGAAGAAATTATTGAAGGAAAGCTATTAGGAATTAAAGGTCAATACATTTTATTAGATAATAATCGAGTTTTAAACATCAGAAAACACTCAGGATACTATGTGGATATTCAATCTTAAAACAATATCGATTTCTGCCGTTTTATTGGCCTTCAATGGTTTTTCACAAACTGGATGGACTTGGACTCAAAAAGCCGATATGCCGTTTCAAAT
>JAUHXX010000286.1 GCA_030426825.1 Bacteroidia bacterium
TGCTTCTTTTTCTTTTCTTTCTCTTTTTTCAGACGCTCTGCTTTCTCTTCTTTTGTCTCTTTTTTTGGTTCATTCGTTTGGCGACCTCTACCTCCTCTGCCTTTTTTACCATCATTATTGATGCGCTTAAAGTAATCTATTTTGTTATAAAGATTTACAAAATTTAATTGCCCGTTTACACTGAAATTTCTAGAGTTTTGGATGGTATTTCCGTACAAAGGTTGTGCTAATGGTGCACGTTGCCAATCATAACTCCCCCTTAATTTTACATTGGTAGATATCCAATCTGTGATCGGAATTTTGTTCAATGGTAACTTGTAGGTTAGGTTATACGCATGACCGTAGTTCATGTTGTAACCTCCTACTCCAATTGAATCTGCTCCATCCACATACTGCATCACATTATTAGAATCTAAAAACGAACCTCTTCGGCCATTAAAGGCACTTTGGAAGGCATTTATAAAACCTCTATAGGCCTCGATTTCCTCAGGGTCATTTGATTTTCTATTAATTACCCCGTTCGGTTCAGTCAAAATAGACGAGTTATTCGCGTTGAATGTAAATTTCAACTGTTTAGTGAAGTCATATTTCAAGTCATACTGCCTTGTCCAAGCAAAGTTTTTTAACACTGTTGGATCAAAGACTGGTGCCAATGAATCTCCAGATAAATCGCGGTTTTTTCGTTCATTATACATTCTCGTCAAGTCATTATTAAAGCTAAATGATTTAGGTCCTAGATTAAAGTTAATGTCCTTGATAATTCTAAACCACTTTGACTTTCGCAAGGCCTTAACGTTTTTGAAAGGTTCAACTACAATTGGTTTGTTAGAATACGTATAATTTAACCCACCTCTCCAGGTTCTTGTTCTGTCATATTCTGTGTTGATATCTCGCCTGTATAATTCATTGTAAGAATAAGTAGCGGACCAGTTTTCAATATCCCAAAAATGTACATCTTTTCCTGCAGGTCTTTCTCTTCTGACATTGGTAAAATTGTAAGATTTTCGGATTGTCAAATCTCTAGACATCTTGGCTCTTTCAGCCTTCAAATCAGGTGGAAGTTCGTTCAGTCTGATATCAGGAGCCAATAAATCAAATTCTGGATCAATAGCTGCTACTGAATATCCATAATAAAACGGCACTTGTATGTTGGCTTTTCTACCAAAAAATTGACCCAATTCAACGTTGGTAGATAAATCGAATGATTTCTGAGTATCTCTTTGACGTTCGCTTACCTTTTTCTCAATTGACCCCCAATTTGGTGTAGAATAATTCCCCGCTAAGTTCACTGTAGCGAAATCTGCCAATTGAACATTCACCCTAGCAGTACTTGCCCATCCACCTCTTTGATCAAAGTCAGTCAACCTCAACTCATTCACCCAAACTTCTCCGCATTTATCCAGACCATCTTCAGCTGCCATCCATGGGTGATCGGTATCTTTCCCTGGATTTCTAACTCCAATCATGATCACTTTCATTCCTTGGAGGTTAGGATTTCCTTTTACTTTAATTCTTGTCACGGTTCCATTCGCATCAGGCGGTAATACCTTGACATACTCGGTACCATTTGGCACATTACCTAGAGCATCTCTGAAGATTTTCAATTGGGTCAACGAATCGAAAACCACCTCTAAATTGTTCGCTGTAGGCCAAATTAAATCGGCATTGGCGTCAGAACCTGGAGAAGTTCCCCATGCCGTTAATTTTAAAGGAATTTCATACTCATAATAATTGTCTTCGAAATCTGTTCCTAATCGAATGAATACCGTCAATTGATCATCTTGTAAATCTGACTCCACCCAACCAGCTTTTTGCTGTTGTTCTGCATGGATGAACATTTTCAATTTCTTATATGATCGGATATCGAAGCTTACATTTTTATATGCAGCTCTTGCCTCTCCGTCTTTTAATCCGCAAACCTCTAATGATAATGCTTGCTCATTCAATTGTCTTAAGTTAATTGAACCTTGATCTTGCTCTCTTAAAATCCCTGGAGGTGTCCAATATCCTACTGGATCCTTACCTTCATTTTCTTCTAAGTTCACTGCCGCAATATTGAACTCAGTTGAATTAGGATCATCTTGTATAATCTCACCTGGCTCATCCAAATCATCAAGATATTTACGCCACTCACCTCTAATCAATTCTAATCGGGCAAATCGAACCACCACAGGATGATCGAATTCGTTCATAAACATTCTAATAAATCGTATTGATCTAAAGTCCGCTATTCCATTCACTTTTGAATCAAACTCTTCAATTGGAATTTTAAATTGGTACCATGTTTCTGTCTTTCCCCCACAGGCATCATCTTGCTGAACAACTTGTGCGTTGGTAATAAAGTTTTGACCTATTTGCATGTCCTGCGGTCTTAAACTTACATGATACTGGAAATAACTTTCAGTCTCACTTAGGTTATTATCTTGATTTAAATCTTCGATATCTGGAGTAGTAGTTGCTTGAATTGTATAACCTGCTCCTCCAGTAATGGAATCTGACATCTCTGCGGTTGGTGAATTCCCTTCTGTTCCGTTGAAGTTTTTGTATCTACGAACAATGTTGTTGGAATCAATATCATGTTGAGTATCCAAATAGTATTGATAATTATCAGAGGATGGGTCACTTACCAGTTGTGCTTTAGCATCCGCATTCAATCCACTTGAATTTACCCAGTTCACAAAATCACTGAACCAAGCAGCTTCGGCTGCATCTGAAAGTCCATCTAATCCAACATCTTGATATCTTCTTGAACTAACATTGTTATCAAAAGCATTGACAATTACCTGCTGGTTATAAACAACGGCCCATTTGGTAGTATCATAGTCATCCGCCGTAAAATTACTACTTGCTGGTAATCCATTTTCAAAACTTTTTCTCGAATCTGGTAAGATATCTTCTGAAATATTACCTAGGTTGAAATACAGATCACCACCTCCCATATTTGTTGTTCCTCCTTCTGTTGCGTCATCATTAAAAGGGTCCAACATCCAAAATTGGATAAACTGAATATTAGCTGTTTCAAAGTTTGTAGTGGTCAAAGATCGCATTACTCCAGCCCAACGGTCACTTGGATTGGTGAACTTACCATCAGCATCAATAAACGTCTCAGTGGTATCATAATTATACTGACCTCTTTCAGATGGATAGTATGCCAAATCTAGAACTGGAATATTATTTAGGGTACCCGTTACAGGTTGTTGTTGCGGGAATAATGCGGTTTGACTTAAAATATGCCATCTTGAATCACATAAAACATCATTATTATTCTGCAAATGTTCAGGAGTTACTGTTGAATTTTGATAAAATGTTGTTGGATCAACAACATACCACGCTAGTTTTGCTCTATTGTATCCAGAGCTAAGGCTAGACAAATTAGTATGCGCTTCTGGGAACATGCCAGGCTGACCTTGTGGCACTGAGGCCAACTTCCAAGCTGAGAAGTTTTTGATATCGATTGCTGATTGTGAGCCTTCAAAACCATCAATATAAGATATTCCTTCTTTTGAAATTGCTCTTTGGGTTCCTGGTATTAAGTATGCAAATTCACCATAAGCATTGATGCTTGATTTTTCTTTCGTTGAAATAATCGGTAATAAATCCACCAATTTGGTTAAAAACGGAACGTCTCTACGATATGATATGTCTGTGCCTACAACAGTATTACTTATGGGTTCATCTCCAACATTTACCTTTTGAGTTAATGGTTTTTCTGTCAAATTCATCACCGTAGCACCCCAATTAAAATCTTTATTGAATTCATAATTAAAATGCGCTCCTACTAATGACTTTTGCTGGAATCCAAATAACGAATTACTTTCTAACTGTACTTTGATTGGTGTGCCAGATTCAAGAATTCCTTGGTTTAATATCTTCACCCTACCTAAGTTGTAATCTACGGTATAATCTGTTCCCTCGGTAAGTTTCACACCACCAGCAGTCACCGTTACTGAACCTTCAGGAACGTTCAAAGAATTCAAAGAAATGTCTGAACTAACAGATGATTTATATTCGCCTTTCAGCTTAAATCTATTTTTATTGGGGATTTGTTGAGCCGCAGTTTTAGTTGAATCATATAACTCTTGATACACAATACCATTAACTTCTAGATTAGAAAGTTGTCCCGAAGCTTCCAATTTATCTCTTAAAGTTTTACCAAACGGCTCAATGGTGGTAAAGAAAACACGTCCCGTTTTTGGGTCAATTGTTCCTCCGTTAGTTGCTTTGTTCCCCATGTATTGAATTGGAACATAATCAAATCGACCATCTGGCTGTAAATTATTTTGGATGTTCAGACGATCCAGATCCATGGTTTGCATCAACAATTTATTATTTACACCATCATAAGGCAGATAATTGATGTCAACAGATGTTCTTGGATTATTGTAATAAAGATCAACGATAAAATCAGTTTGGCTCACTTGGTATGCACCAATTGAGTAAACGTTTTTCATCATCAAATCCCAAGTTTTGTTAGCCGGATTAACAATAGTTGGCTTTAATAGTTTTAAGATTAATGCACTTTTTGAACCCTCTTCAACTGGTACATCATTTGAGAATTCACCTACTTGATAAGTTTTACCTCCAAACGTATATTGATAAGCTACACCCAATACCTCATCTTGATTCAAAGGAGATTTCAATGAAATATACCCCAATTGTGCGTTGTAAGTGAATTCTTGTTCTGAAAGTTGTCTTGCGTTCTCTACTTTTTCATAGTGAACAGACTGGTTAAAAGGACCAGATGTACCGGGACCCGATTGCATGGATAGGTGAGGAACAGCATTTGAAAACTCCC
>JAUHXX010000012.1 GCA_030426825.1 Bacteroidia bacterium
GGATAGTAGACGCCATTTAAAAGAAACGTGAACTTTCCCTTTATAATCTACAATTCCGTTATATCCTTCTGGTTTGTTCTCTCTTAAAGTCATATAGCCTTTTGAGCTGAAGTGGAAATCCTCTTGTGAATGATGAGAACTGGCGTATTCAAACTTCACGATTTCCTTTAACTCGGAGTTCAATAGGCCCCAAAAGTATTTATCTGGAGATGCTAGGAAAGTTCCTTTATAAAGGTCCTTTACAACATATTCTATCGATTCATTTTTAGTGGAATCATTCAAAATGATCTTTGCAGTAGTATCCAATGACCATTGATGATTGGTATGGTGAAATCCAAAAAGTTTAGCGTATCCATTTTTAGCTTTTAAATAAGGAACCTCAGATTTTAAAGGTTTAGTTATACTCCCATCTTTCCCCATCAACAACCATTCATTATCTAATTGAACAGGAACCGGATATACGATAGGGCTTAAAGCCACAATTTCTTGCGTTGAATCATCCATTACAGGATTACACCAACATGCTTCGAAAACACCTTTATTAAGCCCTCCCCCATCTTTAGACTGAAAAATTATTCCTTCTCCATTGGGCACAAATTGTTGTGAAACGGAAGTACTTCCGATCAATAGAATCAGTATGGATAAGAGATTTCGCACAAGAGTTATACTGTTTTTCTTAGCTTTTTGTTTCAAGGTATGATTGCAAAATAATGGTCGCACTAATTTCATCAACCAGTTCTTTATTTTGTCTTTGCTTTTTTTTCAATCCCGAATCAATCATTGTTTGAAAAGCCATTTTGGACGTAAAGCGTTCGTCAATCATTACCACCTCCATATCAAAGGTTGTGCCTAGTTTTTTTCTCAATCCCTTTACAGCAGATGAACTGTGGGTATCAGAACCATCTAAACGCTTTGGCTCACCTAGCACAATCTTCTCAACATCATTTTTTAGAAAATAATCCTTTAAAAAATCGAACAAATCGTGGGTTCTCACAGTCGTTAAACCAGATGCAATGATTTGCAAATCATCCGTAACCGCAATGCCTGTTCTTTTTGTACCGTAATCTAACGCGATAACTTTTGCCATTTATTCAACTTTTTTACCCACCAACTCTATGATGAGCACAATGGCTCCTGCCCCCAATAGAAACGAAATTCCTGCTGGTAAACCCAATGCCGTTGGGATAGTTCCAACTACTACTGCAACGCCACCAACAGTTAAAGCATAAGGAATTTGCGTGCGAACATGATCAATGTGATTACAGCCAGAAGCTAAAGAAGATAAAATTGTTGTATCCGAAATAGGAGAGCAATGATCACCCAATACCGAACCTGCCAACACGGCGCTTACCGTATTGTAAAAGATTGCCATTGCGTCTGCATGCTCCATTCCAACTTCAGGAGAAGTACAAACTGCCCAAGCTGCTGGCAAAATGAGTGGATACACTAAGGCCATAGTAGACCATGACGAGCCTGTTGAAAAGGCCACAAATCCAGAGAGGATAAATGTGATTGCTGGAATGGTCCAGTATGGAATTTCAGAATCATTGAGCACATTGGTTAAAAAGTCCGCGGTATGCATTTCTTCAGTCACCATTGCTAACGCCCATGCAAGAATTAATATCATTAAGGCCGGCACCATTGTTTTAAAGCCAGCAATTGTGGTTTCAACCGTATCTTTAAGTCCCATTATTTTTTGAGACATGGTCAACATCATTGCTGCAAACAAAGCCGCGAGAGACGACCAAAGTAGCGCTATATATGAATCTGCCGCACCAATTAAAGTTCCTAACTTTTTAGTAAATGAATCGATATTCGGATCATAATTTGATAACTGTGACCATACCTGCCCCCATCCTGCATCAGCAGCAACCATTCCCTCTGCGGACAGTTCTGCAGTTAAGGAAGAAAAACCTGTAAAGACCAATCCCAAAAGCGTCCCGAATACAATGATTGACACTGGTATCACTGCGTTAAAAGCTCGATACTTAATTCCTTTGATTGGCGCAACGTCTTCTAATTCTGTTAAGTCACCTGAATTCTCTTCTTCATTGATGACTTCTCCTCCTCTAGCCCGTCTTTCTGCCTTTAACATTGAACCGTAATCTTTGCCTCGATACACCAAATAGAAAATGAAAAATAAGGTTAAGATTGGGTAAAATGAGTAAGCCAAACTATTTAAAAAGATGGAATACACACCTTCTGAAATCACTTCTGTTTCACCGTTGATATTTTCTACTCCTTTTGAAATGTATCCCAGCTCAGCCCCAATCCATGTCGTCACAAATGCAATGGCTGATACAGGTGCTGCAGTTGAATCAACAATATAAGCGAGTTTTTCACGAGAAATCTTCAACTTATCAGTTATTGCACGCATAGTATTACCTACAACTAAAGTGTTGGCATAGTCATCAAAGAAAATTGCTATTCCTAAAAACCACGTTGCCAATTGACCATTACGAGCTGTATTCGCGAATTTGACAATTTTATTGACAATTCCCTGCATACCGCCATTTTTGGAAATGAGGGCGACAATCCCTCCAATTATAGTTGAAAATACAATGACGCTTAAATGCCCTGAATCATTCAATGCTCCAATGATATAGGTGTCAATTATCTTAAAGAAACCGGTAAAAATCCCAATGAATCCCTCGGCATACATACCCATGATAGCACCACCAAGAAATATCCCTGAAACCAATGAAAAAATAACTTCTTTGAACACAAGTGCCAGAATTATAGCCAACAAAGGCGGCAGAATAGACATCCATAAGGGAATAAAATTAGGCTCTTCTTTAGAGAAGACAGTGAATCCATCTAGTTGCAACGGATGATCACTTGACAGTTCTGGCCAAATGGTAATTTCATCTCCTGATTGTTCGTAATCAAGTGTATCTCCATTTTGAACGAACAATTTTTCGGCTCCCTGATTTTCAACCTCCTGTGCACTAAAAGTCACTTCACCAGGAATGCCATCAAATACTATGTCCGAATAGCTGACCGTTAATTTATTAACAGCAAAACAAAAAGTCCCGACTATTAAAAAAGTAAGTAATAATATAAAGTTGGCTTTTTTAAGCATGTTCAAAAATAAGAAAAGCAATTGTCTTGCTTCTAATGTCCTGCGCTAAAAGCTGGAATAAAGATGTTATTAATTGAATCTTTCATCTCAGGCTTAACAAAATGGTTATTTATCTCTTCTACATCCACAGGCTCATACTTATTCCCTTGCCATACATGTTTAATTGATACTACTCCTATGTCTGGGTCATCATATCCAATTAACAAATCACTGAAACCTGTAAAAGAGGTGCGCAATTCTATCAGGTGACCAAAATATTGATTGACAATTTGAAACTTACCAAGATTCTCTTTGATGATAACAATTTGATGCACTGGTGATCCATATAAGCCCGGAATCATCTCCACAATGAAACCTGCTTTCCAATCTTTATTTGGTAAAAAATCAAAGATTCTGAAAAATTCATTAGTACATGGTGGCCGTGAAGTCACGGTATCGGACAGCGTACAAATTTCAAGTTGATCCATAATTGGAACAACCTCACTTTCAAGAGTTGGATAAGCGTCATCCACAAGCGTTACTTCTGAAACAAAAACGTCTTTTGGCTCGGGCTCTGAACTTGAAGAATCTTCAGTACAACCCCATAATAATAGACAAAGAAAAGGAATTAGAATTTGCTTCACTCATTGATTTTTTTGATCGTTCCACCTAATGAAATCTTCTCTTCATAAGCCGAATCTTCTCCCGAAAATTTATAATTAATCGTTCCTCCTGTGGTTACCTGATTAAACATTTTCTCAGTCGCTTTGCATCTAATATCACCGCCAGCAGACACCTTGCAGGTTAAATCTTTAACCTCTGCGTTTACAGCATCAATTGTTCCTCCTGTGGTAATTTTGTATTCTGCTGAATTGGCTGAACCTGAAAAATTAATTGAGCCTCCACCGCTAATCATCAAATCAGCAGTTTCACAAGTACTATGAATTCTTACTTTACCTCCATTTCCAGCATACAATATCAAGTTTTCCGTTTCTATTAAATCTTCACAGGTTACTAAACATCCTTTTTTAGATTTGAATTCATTAACATCTTTGAAATAAACAACAACAGTAATATCACGAACTTTGAAAATATCATTCTTAATTCTAACCTTCAATTCGCCTTTTTTTACTTCAGTAAGAATATCGTCATCTTCAATTTCCTCGTCATTATTGGTTACCACAACTTTCTCTTCATCCGATTTTATTAGCTTGGCTTTATAATTACCAATAATTGTGATGGTGGAGAATCCTTCAACTTTACGTTCAAATTCACCAGCGTTAACAGTTAAACAGATAGCAAGAAATGCTACAAGAGAAAATAATTTTGTCATGATTTGTTGTTTTTTATTTTGGAAAAACTTCCAAAGCTAAATTAACAGATTTTGTGAACTCTTCTGCTATAATAGATGTAGAAATTTGCTGTTCATTGAAGTAAGCCAGCATTCCTTCGGTAGGCATATTTCCGGTTAAATCATCTTTTGCCATAGGACAACCACCAAAACCTTTAATTGCTCCGTCAAATCTTCTGCATCCAGCTTCGTATGCTGCCGAAACTTTTTCATAAACAGAATCAGGAGTTGAGTGCAAATGTGCCCCAAATTCAACATTCGGTAATTCTTTCATTAAGCCCGAGAACAAACGGGTAATATTTTGTCTATCTGAAACCCCTATAGTATCTCCAAGCGCAAGAATGTCAATTCCCAAGTCTAAATGTAATCTTGAGGCCCACTTTGCCGCTATTTCTAGATCCCAAGGATCTCCATAAGGATTTCCAAAGGCCATTGAAATATACACCACCAATTTTTTATTGTTTTGAACACACAGATTTTGTATGACCTCTACTCTTGCAAAAGATTCTTCAATACTTGAATTGGTGTTTCTTTTTTGAAACGTTTCTGATATTGAAAACGGAAAGCCTAAGTAATTGATTTCTTCAAAACTTGACGCATCATCCGCCCCTCTTTTATTCGCTACGATAGACAATAACTTAGAATCTGTACTATCCAAGTTTAATTTTGAAAGTACTTCTGCTGTATCTCTCATTTGCGGAATTGCTTTGGGGGATACAAAACTTCCAAAATCAATTGTATCAAAACCTACCTTTAACAATTGATTAATATATCCAGCCTTCACATCAGTGGGGATGAAATCATGCAATCCTTGCATAGCATCTCTAGGACATTCAATCAATTTAAGCATATGTTTTATCTAATATAGCTTTGTTTATTCTTTTTACAAGTTTAGGGCCTTCATAAATAAAGCCTGTATAAATCTGAACCAAATCAGCTCCTGCTTCAATCTTCTCAATAGCATCTTTCTCAGAATGAATTCCGCCTACTCCAATAATTGGAAAAGCTTTATTCGATTTATCCGCAAGATACCTAATAACCTCTGTACTTCTATTGCTAAGTGGCTTCCCGCTTAATCCACCATTTCCAATTTTACCTAGTTCCTCCTCGCTTACCGAAAGGTTAGACCTATTTGTAGTGGTATTGGTTGCAATTACACCATCAATTTTTGTCTCTTCAACAATTTCAATTACCTCATCCAATTGTTTATCGTTAAGATCGGGAGCAATTTTTAATAAAATTGGCTTTGGTTGATCATAACTAGCGTTCAGTTTTTTTAGCTCACTGAGCAAGTCCATTAAAAAATCTTGGTCTTGTAATTTTTTGACATCACCTACATTTGGGCAACTTACGTTTACTACAAAATAATCGACTACATCATGTAATGCTTTGAAACTATAGATATAATCTGGTTGTGCTGAATCATTTGGCGTAGCTGTATTTTTTCCAATGTTACCACCTACAATTATTTTAGTCTTTCGTTTTTTCAACTTCAAGACAGCAGCATCAACACCTTCATTATTGAAGCCCATCCGATTGATAATTCCCTGATCTTTTTTCAAACGAAACAAACGAGGCTTTTCGTTTCCGGATTGCGCTTTTGGAGTCAAGGTTCCAATTTCCACGAATCCAAATCCAAAATCTTCTAACTGATCAATTAAAATGGCATTTTTATCAAATCCAGCTGCAATTCCCACAGGATTCTTAAACTTGATTCCAAAGAGCTCTTTTTCCAAAGCTTTATTGTTCACAGAATATAACCCTTTTCTGATCGATTTTACACCAGGAATTTTACTTGAAATTTTGATTGACTTGAATGTGAAATGATGCACAGATTCTGGGTCAAACAGAAATAAAATTGGGCGTAAAAGGAGTTTATACATCCGTAACAAAAGCTTTTTACAAATTTAATAACTCTGCGGACATAATTATGCAAACACAGTTAATATTTCAACGAAACAATTAGTATCGAGCCTTATACTTCCACTTCACCCTACGACCATTGTGTTTAGCTAGGTTTCGCATGAAAGAGACGTTAATGAAGAAATAGGCGTCATTTTGCTTTGGATCACCTCTTTGTTCTCCTGGATCAGTCCAAGTAGGAAATGCTCCTGATGAAGGGTCTGCGTAAGCTGCAGAAACAGGACCATAAGCCGCAGCGAGGGCAGCATTATCGTAATAAACAGTAGAAACGTCATCAAAATAATCTGTAAAAGTTTTAGTGTAACTTACATCCATTCCAAATCTCCACAATTGCCCCAACCCTACTTTTGCTCCAATACCAAAAGGAATACCGAAACTAAACAAGCCGTAAGGTTTAGGCCCACCCGGAAGGCCTTGACCTTCTGTTCTTAATGGTCGCAAAAATGGTCCACCTTGAGCCATTGGCATATAAATAAATCCTGATATTCCTGAAAAAGCATAAACAATGGTATTCTTATTCCGCATTCCCTTCAGGCCTTTAATCTTGTGCCTAGCACCGTAATGCTCATTGTTATAAATGATAAACTCTAATCTCTGAGAGAGTTCAACCATATGCGTTGTGAAACTGAGGTTTCGATTGCTTCGTGCTGGTTCTGATGTTAAGGCATCAGACCCGGTAAACATGCCGTATTGTAATAAAGTGGTCGTTTGCCAAAGTGCTCGGAATCGATTTCGATATCCAATATGAACACCGAATCGTGTTGCACTCCACTCCAAATCCATAACTGAATAATCTGAACCTACCCGGTTCAAACCTCCTAAATCGGTGAGGGTATTTGTCGCACCAGCTCCTAATATAAGCTCATGACGGTGCCTTTTCCAATAGTCATTTGTTGTAAAGTTCGTTGATTGAGCAATCAATTGAAAGCTCAAAAATAACATGCATGATATGGATAGTAGTTTTTTCAAATCCCCTTCAATATTCTATTACAAAAATAGAGAAATCGCCGCAAACAGCAACGTAAAAACCGAATTATTAACAAACAGTTGTTGGTTTAGTAAAACGGTTTCGTATTCACAGACGTTGGGAAAAATAAATAGTTGGATTTCGTCTTAATTCATCAAAACATATCTTAACGGATTTAGACGCACAACATCTCCTTTATCCGTTTTTCCTTTTATGTTTTCAAAATAAATAGTTTCTCCAGAATTAATTTTTTGAAGCGCGTTTTTCATCTCTTCATTCAAATGATTTCCTTCTTCTTTAAAAACTTTCCCTCCTAACCCATCTATTAAATGCAGTTCAAAATGAATAACGCTTACATCAGACTCAGTAGTAATCCCTTTATTATCGAACAACTCTGTTCTCGAAATATGACCATTAGCCTTTCCACTAATACGTGGCATTAGGTCAAATAAATCCGATTTTTTAGTTTCAACCAAATCGGTTTTGTTTATTTCTTTCAAGTCAGAATTTTCTGTACTTTCTTCAATTAACTCTTCTTTTGGGGTAACTTCTTTTTGCTCGGATGTAATTTCTAAAGTAGATGTTTTGTCATGTATTTCGTTTAGTTCGTTACTGGTAAATTGTATTGTTTGATTATCTTTTTCGCTATCGGCGTTACTAATGTCAGTATCGGCATTGAGTGCTATAATGGTTGACGAACTCATTTCCAAATCTGGAGGTGCCGGTTCATTTTGTGTGGTAAGTAAATCAGGAACAGGTTCAGGAGATTCTTGCATCACAACCACAGTACCAACTACTAACCCCACTGTTGCCAAGCCTGCTGACCCCATAAACCATGGTGATTTGTAAAACGGCTTCGACATGATCGCATGATTTTTCATTAAACCATTAAAATCTTTGTGAGCTTGGATAGATTTAGAGTCAACCGGTGGTCTGTCTAAATTAATTTTAATTTGTTTCATCTGTTCAATTTATATCTCTAAAAAACTTATTTAGATAATTGAAATAGCTACAGTCTCTTAAAAGTACCTAGTTCAAACATGTAATTCATTCCTTAGAATTTTAAATAATAACGGCCTCAGCAGTTTTGGTAACAGCTGAGGCCTATTTTTTACTTTTTTTCAAATAATTTACGCATCTTTTTCACAACTCTGTGCGATTTCACTTTGGCGTTATTCTCGGTAATATCAAGAATTTCACCCACTTCTCGAAAGGATCTCTTCTCAAAAAACCTCAATTCTAACAATTGGATTTCGTCTTCATCCAACTGAGAAATGACACCTAATAAAATTTGTCTGTTCTCGTCAGAAGAATCCTCCTCCCAATCTTCAATCATCTCAAATAAATGCATGCTTTCAACATTTACTGTTCTGCGTGCTTTTTTATCTCTAAATGATTGATACAATTCACTTTTAGCTATACGATATAGCCATGATGCGAAAGGAACGCCTCTAAACTCATATTTATGTATATTGTTTAAAGCTTTCAAAAACACCTGACTGGTCACATCAAATGCTAGTTCCTTGTCGTCCATACGTTGATAAACGTACCTGAAAATTTGTTCGTAATACTTGTTGTACAGTGGCTCAAACCCTTTTGGATCCTCCTTCGCGTACTGCACCCACTTAAGCTCCTGCCTGAGCTTATCCTCTGTGTGATGATAAATCGGGTTAACTGACATAGTTCTTTGTTTGGTTTTAATCTCTTTGCAATTGTATAATGCACTTGTTTGTTTTGGTTACATATTCTGTAACAATTTCTTTGCCATAATTTGTAAACGTCTATATAATCTACTTATTGTGTAGATTATTGCAGTTAATTTTTAATCCTTAGCGGATAAAAATTGAGTGTGTATATAATTAAGATACGATTATTTCAGCAAAGAAAAAAATCAGATCTTCAATTTCATGAAGCTATTTATTAAAATCGGAACGTATTTGACCCTTATAATAATCATTGCCGTTTTCTCTTTTAACTACATCATAATTAATCAGTCTAATAAATTTCTATATGATTCTGTAAAAGATGTGCCTTCTAAAAATTTTGGATTGGTACTAGGTGCATCTAAATTTGGTTATTACGGAGGCATCAATCCTTACTATCAATATCGAATTGATGCGGCCTTTGAATTGTTCGAACAAAGAAAAATTCAAAAAATTATTGTTAGTGGTGACAATCACAGCAAAGGATATGATGAAACAACTGCCATGGCCGAGTCACTCATTGAACTTGGCGTACCCGACTCCTGCATAATAAGAGATTATGCTGGTTTTAGAACCTTAGACTCTGTAGTTAGAGCAAAAAAAGTTTTCAACTGTCAAGAATTGATAATTGTTTCGCAAAAGTTTCATAATCAGCGTGCAGTTTTTGCTGCGAGATTCTACGGAATTGATGCCGTAGGCTACAACGCAAGGGATGTTCAGACTCGAAACAATTACACTCACCTCAGAGAAATAGGAGCTAAATTTCTGATGGTTTTAGATTTGTATTGCTTTAATCGGCAACCAAGATTTTTATAAATCAATTTGGTACAATCAAAACAACTTTCCTACTTTAGTAAAAAATTTAGTTTGAAAACTTACTACCTACTATTCACTCTAGCTCTCGGTTTGGTTGCTTGTAATAAGCCACCAAAAGCCTGCATTGATACAGACGCTACAAATGTCAGCGTAGGAACGGCTGTTGAATTTAAATCATGTTCAGAAAAAGCTTTAAGCTATACTTGGTTTATGAAAGGACCTGCAGGCGCTCCTGAAAATGATTTAGGTTGGTCAGAAACAGAATTTTCACGAACTTTTAGTGTTGCCGGTACTTATGAAGTAACGTTAACAGCTTACAAAAACTATTCGTGGCTTGGTGATGCAGACTCTACTTCTACTACCATCATAGTTAATTAGACTCGTAACAACCCAGAGTTGGGTTATTTAAATCTCGATTGGTTCCTTCAATATCTTGTAAAACCGTGGCATTTGCACCTGCTCCAATTAAAACTGAACCGGTAGTTGGATGAAAATCTTTGTCCGTAATGCTAACAAATTTAGGATCTCCAGAAAAAAGACAATTAACATATGGTGAATAATCGTATGCTTCATCCCTTTTCAAATAATTATAACCAAAAGAAAAATCGAAGACACCTACTTGCAGTGTATCCACCTCAAACTCCTTATCTATTCCACAGAGTTGTTTAAATGTGAATTTGTAACACTCCTTACATACGTGATATTTTCAACATCAAAATGATTCACAATTGCCAAAGCCGGCCCAGCTCTACTTCCACCCCAATAATTCACAAAACTCGAATGGTCAATTCTATATTCACCGCCAGCAAATAGATAAGCTGAACAAATTCCTGCATCTCCAAAAAAGCAATTATTCACATCAACACTTGCACCTGCATTGACATTCAGTCCAAAAAAGTCATTATTGTCTATAATTGTGTTCGTTAACAATAATGTTTGCGGTACTTGAGTTGAGTCAACCTGTAATCCAACAGAACCGTTTTTTATTATTGCATAATCAATCGTTGAATAATTTGCCTCTATTAACCGAATTCCCCACCATTGTCCCGACACATCATCAAAGAAACTTTCTAATCGATCTCCTTGAAACACCACCTCATTTCCATATGTTCCTTGAATATCAATAGAACTTTTATAGACAATCAACTGGGCATCTTTGTGGCAATACACCTGTGTCCCACCAGGAATAATCAAATTCAAATTTGAATCCAAATCTGGAAAACCTACGGCCACTGTCCCATAAAGGACATGTGGCTTGTCATTCTGCCATGTTCCTTGAACCAATTCATTTGCATGGAAATAGGCATCTTGTCCCCAAACATCCAAATTGACATACTGATCTAAGCCATTTGTTCTAAATCGAACAGAATCTGAAATCACCAAAGGATTGGTCGCATTATTCACTTCTAAGGTCACCTCAACAAATGTAAACAAGGAGTCGTTAGCCGGAATCTCTACGTCTGTTAAAAAATCACCTGGAACTCCGTCAACATTGATTCGAAAGGGTGAATTCGCTCCACCCATTAATTCTATCTCTTCAATGTTTATTTTTTGATTATTGAAATTATAAATCTTGAAAGATTTAGTTGTGGAACCAATTGTGGTAAAAACAGTATCGAAAAGCACGGTATCTCTAGAAAAGTCAAGATGATCTTTTGTAAAGTTTTTGTCTTTTTTACAGGATAGTAATCCTACTGACAACAGAACAAATATGAATAAGAAATTCTTCATGCTACAAATTCAAAGGTAATCACGTATTTTTACTTTTTTTATTTTAATTCGAGATATATTATTTGGATAAAAAAAAATTCATAACTTTGCAACCCGTTTTCAGGAGACAATTCTGAAAACTTTGATTAGAAATAAAGATTTAAAAGATAATAAGATGAAAAAGGGAATTCACCCGGAGGAATACAGACTAGTTATTTTCAAAGACATGTCGAACGGTTATTCATTTTTGTGTAACTCATGTTCTCCAGCAAAGGAAACTGAAAAGTGGGAAGACGGTAACGAATACCCATTAGTAAAATTAGATATCACTTCTGAATCACATCCATTCTTTACTGGTAAAATGCAATTCGTTGATACCGCTGGTAGAATTGATAAGTTCAAAAACAGATACGGAGACAGAAAAAAAGGATAATTCCTTAATAATATTTAAAGAAACCCATTTCGATTCTATCGGAATGGGTTTTTTAGTTTTATCAATTATCTTTATAAAAAAGAGTTCATGACGATTTCATTTGATGATAACGGTAAACACCTTTCACTCGCACCATTAACGCTTACACGACCTGTGTGCGAATTGCGACTGGGGATTTTGACCATAAAAGAAAGTTGGCTACAACACCTTCAACATAACGGGGATGTTGGCTATCAAACTGAAAACTATCTTCAGGTAAAATATCCTAATAAAAGCTGGGATCTGTTAATCGCTGGAAATATTAAACCGTCTCTAGCATTAGTAGATTTGGTATCGAACTTATCTGACAATAGTAAACTAGTCGTTAATAATAACTGGATAGCAACTAAGGGAGACGGAACAGAAAAAATAACTGCTAGCCTGGATGAAGATCAAGTCATAGTAATCAGCCACCCTTGGGAATTGTTTCAAAACAATGGGAAAGCCATAAGATGGGATTTTGATTTGATTACTTCAGGTCGAAATACTGAACACCCTAGCTCAACGAATAGAATTATTGGTAATCATGACATTTTTATTGAGCCAGGTGCAAAAGTTGAATGTACAGTTCTAAACGCAACAGATGGACCAATCTATATTGGCTCGAATGCTGAAATAATGGAAGGAAGCATAATTCGCGCACCGTTTTCAATTGGAGCTCATTCAACAATAAAAATGGGCGCCAAAATTTACGGTGACACTTCTATAGGTGAACATTGTAAAGTAGGAGGTGAAGTAACCAATTCTATTTTTTATGCTTATTCCAATAAAGGGCATGACGGATTTGTAGGAAACTCTTTGATCGGTGAATGGTGCAATCTGGGTGCAGATACGAACACTTCTAACCTGAAGAACAACTATTCAAATGTGAGGGTATATTCGTACGAACAGCAATCAATGATCGATACTGATGTAATGTTTTGCGGTGTAATCATGGGTGACCACTCGAAAACAGGAATTAACACTATGCTGAATACCGCAACAAGTGTCGGCGTTTGTGCAAACATTTTTGGTGGTGGATTCCCCCCTAAAATGATCAACTCATTTAGCTGGGGAGGATTTGAAGATAGCCCAGTTTTTAAACTTGAAAAAGCTTTTGAAGTTGGGCAAAATATGATGAAAAGAAGAGCCGTTGAGCTTTCCGAATCTGACAAATCTATCTTGAGCCATCTTTTTAATCAATTGGCATAAGAATTGAACTACTTTTAGGGCATCCCTAAAAACATTGAAATTAGGGCGTAAAATGATAATAATTACAGATTTTCATGGCACAGCACATGAAAAAATGACAAACTGACTGAAAAACTGCATATATGTCTGATACTTTTGAAAAAGACTTTTTAGACCTTTCAACTATAATAGATCAAGAACCGGAATTTATTCCACTCATCTCCGAAGAAGAAGAAGATGATATGAATAAAGAGGATGTTCCAAAAGAACTTTCTATTCTTCCTATTCGAAACAATGTACTTTTCCCAGGTGTGGTAATTCCCATCACTGTTGGAAGAGATAAATCAATTAAATTAATTGAAGACGCTTATAATTCTGACAAGATAATTGGCGTTGTTTCTCAATTAAAGGCGAATATTGAAAATCCTGAACCTGTAGACTTTCATGGGATCGGAACCGTAGCAAAAATTATCAAAAGGCTTAAAATGCCGGATGGTTCAACTACAATCATTATTCAAGGTAAAAGACGATTTGAAGTCATTGACTTCACTCAAACTGAACCTTATTTTAGGGCAAAGGTTAATGGGCTTAAGGATGCCAAAATTGATGTCTCCGTAGAAAAAAATCAAGCACTGATTTCTTCTATGAAAGACATGGCAATGAAGATCATTAAAGAAAATCCTAATATTCCTTCTGAGGCATCTTTCGCTATTAAGAATATAGAGAGCCCAACGTTTTTGGTAAACTTTATTGCTTCTAACTTGAGTACAGAGGTAGCGAAAAAACAGGAGCTCCTGATCCAGAATCAAATTTCTAAGCGAATTGAATTAGTTCTAGAGCAACTCTCTCAAGAAATTAAAATGTTGAACATGAAGAACGAGATTCATTCTAAAGTGAAGCTCGACATGGATCGTCAACAGAGAGAATATTTCTTAAATCAACAGATGAGAACCATTCAGGATGAGTTAGGAGGAAATCCAGTTGAAGCAGAAGTGAATGATTTCAAGAAAAGAGCTGCCAATAAAAAATGGAGTAAAAAGGTTGAGAAAGCTTTTAATAAAGAATTGCAAAAGTTAGGACGGATGAATCCGCAAGGTGCAGAATACTCGGTGCAACTCAATTATATTGATTTAATTCTTGAATTGCCTTGGGGAGATTTTTCTAAGGACAATTTCAATTTGAAACGATCTGCTAAAATATTAGATCGTGATCATTTTGGATTAGAAAAAGTAAAAGAGCGAATCTTAGAATATTTAGCGGTATTGAAACTTAAAGGGGATATGAAATCACCGATTCTCTGTCTATATGGACCTCCAGGTGTTGGTAAAACTTCTTTGGGTAAATCTGTTGCCGAAGCATTGGGTAGAAAATATGTCAGAATGTCTTTAGGTGGATTGCATGATGAATCTGAAATAAGAGGACACAGGAGAACATACATTGGAGCAATGCCGGGAAGAATTTTGCAGAATTTAAAAAAGGCAACTACTTCAAATCCAGTTTTTGTTCTAGACGAGATTGATAAAATCGGAAGAAGCCATCAAGGTGACCCATCATCTGCCTTGTTGGAAGTTTTAGACCCTGAGCAAAACAGTAAATTCAACGATAATTTCGTGGAATTGGATTATGATTTATCCAACGTCTTGTTCATTGCGACAGCAAATAATTTAGCATCTATTCAAGGACCTTTACGAGATAGAATGGAGATAATTGAGGTTAATGGATATACGGTAGAGGAAAAAATTGAGATAGCGAAAAGACACTTGATTCCTAAGCAAATTGAGGCGCACGGAATAACTAAGAAAGATATTTCAATTCCAACAAAAGTGATTGAAAAAATCATTGAAGAATATACGGGAGAGTCTGGAGTCAGAGGATTAGAAAAACGTATTGCTAAATTGGTTCGAAATAGAGCAAAAGAAATTGCCATGAAGGAAAAGTTCACGGTAAAAATATCACCTCAGCAATTACTAGATATTTTAGGGCCTTCGCATTCAAAAGCTAAATATATTGGGAATGAATTTGCAGGAGTTGTTACAGGTTTAGCTTGGACTTCAATTGGTGGTGACATCTTAAACATTGAGACTAGTTTAACCAAAGGGAAAGGTAAATTGACTTTGACCGGTAGCTTGGGAGACGTTATGAAAGAGTCGGCTGTACTTGCTCATCAATATTTAAAAGCAAACGCTGAAGAATTTGGATTAAAACAAGAATTGTTTGATCGTTATGATGTGCACTTGCACGTGCCTGAAGGAGCCACTCCAAAAGACGGACCATCAGCCGGAATCACAATGTTAACCGCTATGGCTTCTGCTTTTACTCAACGAAAAGTAAAAGCTAACTTGGCCATGACTGGTGAAATCACGTTAAGAGGTGCAGTATTACCAGTTGGAGGAATAAAAGAGAAAATTCTTGCAGCAAAACGAGCAAATATTACCGAAATTATTCTGTGTTATAAAAATGAAAAAGACATCCTAGATATCAATGAAAGATATTTGAAAGGATTGAAATTTCATTATGTGAAAACAATGGATGAAGTTGTAAAAATTGCACTGCTTAAGCAAAGGGTGAAAAATCCGAAATCAATTAAGTAGACCTGTATAGGATTAATCAATAATTACTGGACTGGTGTTTGGTTTTTCAATAAATTGCATTGAAATGAAAAAAACCAAAACATATGAAAGCAGTAATTCTATTTACTCTGATTGCATTTACTCAATGCATTCACGGCCAATATTGGACACAATACTTTGACGGTAATGACACCATTCAAAGTCAGTCTATTCTTATACAATTAGACACTTCAGTTAATAATATTTGGCAAGTAGGACCTCCTCAAAAAAATATTTTTGATGGTGCCTACTCGGGAAGCAATGTGCTTGTCACTGATACGATAAATTCTATACCAGACTCAAACTTTTCTTATTTTGAATTCACTTATGATCACCACGTATTATGGGGGATATTAGCCATTCAATGGGCACAAAAAATAGACTTAGATTCGAGTAAAGAAATTGGTATAATCGAATATTCTTTAGACACTGGTAATACTTGGATTAATGTTTTTAGTGACCCTATGGTGTATAATTTCTATGGATATCAATCATCAAATGTTGCTAATCATCATATTAGCGGAAATCAAGGATTTTCTGGTACTGACTCATCTTGGAGAGACATTTGGTTATGTTTTGATGGATCATATTTTCAAACGCAAGACACAGTAACTTTTCGTTTTTCTATAGAAACTGATTCAATTACTCACGGCTCTGAAGGTTGGATGATTGATAACATGTCCATTCATGAAACTTGGTTTCATACACTAATCGAAAACTCTAAAGAATTCTCTTTTAAAGCCTTTCCTACTACCACATCAGGCCCAATTAAAGTAGTCTGTTTAAAAAATGAAGATCCGCCGACAATTAAAAGCGTTGAATTGTACAGCCTCGAAGGAAAACTTGTCGCACAATTCAGGCCTGAATCAAATAACTTTGACCTTGATCTTAGTCCATACTTTGCTGGGCACTATAAATTAAAGATTGTAACAGATCAGGGATTTGACCTGTGTGATATCATCATTCAACATTAGTGAAAAAAAAGCTGTTATTCGTTCTAATCGGAATCGGATGTTTCTCATTTTATCAGATCAGAAACCATCTCGAACCTTATGAATTCTCTATTCCAAAAGGTTTCACTCTAATGCCGACTAACAACCAAAATCCTGTATCAGTTGAAGGCGCAGACTTAGGACGCCATTTATTCTATGACCCGATATTATCAAGAGACAGTACGATTTCTTGTGCGAGTTGTCACAAACAAGAATTCGCCTTTAGTGACGGCGGAAATCAATTCAGCCTTGGCGTAAACGGAAAAAAAACACCGAGAAACACACCTGGTTTATTCAATCTAGCTTGGAACGAAAAATTGTTCTATGATGGCCGCGCCTCTAGTATTGAAGACCAAGTATTTTTTCCGGTGCGTGATCATAGTGAAATGGATTTAGATTGGGAAACGGCATCAACACGCATTAGTAACTCAAGTTTCTATCGAGAAAAATTTCTCAACGTTTTTACAACCACCAGTATCGATAGTGTGTTGATTTCAATGGCAATAGGGCAATTTGAAAGAACATTGATTTCGTCAAACAGCAAGATAGATCGTGTTGTTTTAGGCATTGATAAATTAACAGCCGAAGAAATAAGAGGTCATGAAATTATGAATGATCAAACGCTGGGCAATTGCTTACATTGTCACACAACTGATGCAAATTTAATGGGTACAACTTTTCAGTTCAGTAACAATGGTCTCGATTCTGCCAAGTTCATTGAAGATTTTAAGGATCCCGGATTAGGTCAAATAACCGGGAAAAATGAGGACTTCGGCAAATTCAAAATACCCAGTATTAGAAATATTGCTCTAACGGCTCCTTATATGCATGATGGAAGATTCGAGACCTTAACAGAAGTAATCGATTTTTACTCGGAAGGAATGAATAATTGTGTCAATGTTGACAGCAGAATGAAAGGTATAAATGAAGGAGGAGTTCATCTTAGCGATCAAGATAAAATTGCTTTGCTCGCATTTCTAAACTGCTTTACTGATAGCACTTTCATTACTAACGAAGAATTCTCTAATCCATTTAAAGAATAAATTCTCTTGATGAAAAGTAAACTTTTTTATCTTTGAGTATGGCAAAAACCCTTCTTTACCGCTTATTCAAAGTTGGAAAACTTCCGGATGCTCTTGCCCCAAAAATCAAGAAAGAAGAAGTTATTGAGCGACAAGAAGGAATGCCTGCAATCATCCATTACCGGGACTTTGAAGCAGATGGTAAAAAGTTCAAAAACAAATTAGTGAAGGCTGTTGGGGCTTTTTGTTTAACCAATCAGGGAATTTACGTGAGTATTTTCAGAACCGTTGCCATTCAGTTTTCATGGCCCGACCCACGGCTAAAGCAGATTCATTTTGACGTTAAAAAGAAGCACATCTCCATGAGTTTCGAGGCATCAATTTTTGATCCAGCGGCAAAGGGAAAAGTGGATTACCAATTTAAATGTAAAAACCCAGAAGCTGTTCTGGCACTAATAAATTCAAAATGAAAGAGTATCAAAAAGATGACATCAAAATAGTTTGGAATCAAGAACTGTGCAAGCATGCTGCTGAATGCGTGAAAGGATCTCCAGGGGTTTTTAAACCAAAAGATCGTCCATGGATTAATCCGGAAGGAGCCAGCAAAGAAGAAATCATAGCAACGGTTGCTAAGTGCCCATCTGGAGCATTATCAATAAAGAAGGACTAGTTAATGGCCTTTAAAGAAAAACTGAAGCGGTTCAGAGCAAATTTGCTTGGTATTGATCCGGGCTTAATGTCGGTAAAATATAAATTAAGCTATAAGCCAAAGCCGGAAACTATTGAGCACCTAATTAACGAACACGCCAAAGGCAAAAAACCTTTTTATTTTTTACAAATTGGTGGAAATGACGGATTCATCAAAGACCCTATTTTTAAATTCGTAAAGAAATATCCCTGGAAGGGCATTATCGTAGAGCCTCAAAAGGAGGTGTTCAATGGTAATCTCAAAAAAACTTATCGTTTTGAAAAAAAGGTGATTTTAGAAAATCTCGCCATTGCAGATAAAACTGGTCCTAAAAAGTTATGGAAAATAGCATTAAGCGACTCGCGGTGGGCAACAGGTTTGGCCTCATTTAATAGAGACACTTTGGTTTATCAAATAGAACGAAATTATGTGAGTGATCGCTTAAAACGAGAAGGAATAGCCATACCTGATAAAGTCGAGGACTTTTTAACTTATGAAGAAGTGAACTGTACCACGATTTCAGATTTATTAAAAAAACATCAATTTGAAAAGTTGGATCTGCTTCAAATAGATACTGAAGGATATGATTTCGAAATCATTAAAACAATCGATTTTTCTGTACTCAAACCTTTAATGATCTCTTTTGAGTCGGAGCATCTTTCTGATTCAGATTACAAGGCATGTAAAGATTTACTTTCTTCACATGGCTATCAAATCAAACGAATCGACCGCGATTCAGTGGCTTGGTTAACCAAGAACTAAGGGAAATTAACTAACTACTCACCTACTTTGATAACGACCCCATCTTCAAATTCTATTTTTCCTTGGCCATCATATTCCCAGGTCCCCTTTGAATGAATCTCTTCAATACCTCCTGAAGTAAATGAATTTGAACTTTCTGATTTGTGATTTGGTGTTCCCATTACCTTTTCAACTTCTGGCTCTGTCATTCCTACTTTCACATCAGAAAGTGATGGTCCACAGCTCAATAAAGTCAAGCACAGACCTACTAATACAATAAGATTTTTCATAAATTGAAGATAAAATTTATTTTGATTTAAGGGCTGTTACCTCAATTTCAATTTTCATCTTTTCATCAGCCAATCCAGCTTCTAGCATAGTTGCAGCTGGTTTAATTTCACCAAAATATTTTCTTAGGACTGGCCAACAAGTTTCAAAATCAGCTTTATTGGGCAAAATATAGGTCACCCTTACAATATCTTGCATTTGCGCATCTGCTTTTTGCAGAGCATCTTTAATATTCAACAAACACTGCTCAGTTTGTTCAGCAGCATTTTCTGAAATGCTCATATCTCTATAATCATACCCAGTAGTGCCCGCAACAAACACCCAATCTCCTTGAACAACTGCCCTCGAATAACCAATTTTTTCTTCAAAAGAAGATCCTGATGAGATAAGTTTTCTAGCCATAAACAAAAATGAAATTCTGCTTGTTTTTAATTTCCGGATTGAACTCGATTAATCCGCTATTTGAATTCACGAAAGCCTTATACCCTAAAGATTTTAGAAAGTCAAAACACAAATCTCGATTTTCATTTTCCCATAACTCTAAATAGACTACTGGATGATCTTTTTCTAGCAATTTTATAGCTCCCTTTAGAGCGAAAATTTCGTAATTCTCAATATCCATCTTAATACCTGCAACTGTTCTTCCTTCACAGACTTTATCTAATGTATCTGACGAAATCTTGAATTTCTCACCTTCATTCCATTCAGTAATTGAATCGTGAACTACATGAGCAAGTCCTTGCATTTTAACTTTTCCGTTAAGTGGCAATACCATCTCAATTTCTTGATTGTCTTTATCGCCTACAGCTGTTGGAACTATCTCAACATTATCTAATTGAAAATGCTGTTTCACTTTCATTAAAATAGAGAGGTTTGAAGGCATAGGTTCAATTGCTAAAACCTGACTTTTAGGAAAAGTTTTACTTAAATGGTAAGACATTACACCTATATTTGCCCCAACATCAAGTAAATCTCCTTCTCCCTTCACAGCTCCCATGAATGCAAAAAAATCGCCTTCCTTCTTATCAGTTTTCAGGGTTTTTATTTTTCTTTTAGCAAATACGAAAAGATAACGTTGATACCCCAGCAGTTTCTGCAATATGTATTTAATTGCGTTTTTCATTAGGCCCGTAAAAATACACATAAGATTTGAGCAATGAGATTCGTTATGGATAAAGATTTATCTTTACACCATGCGCATTGCGATAAATACACGATTCCTTTTAAAATCTAAGATGGAAGGATTTGGTTGGTTTACTTATGAAACCGTAAAGCGCATAGTTTTAGCTCATCCAGAGCATGAATTCGTGTTTTTTTTTGATAGACCCTATGATGCGAAATTCATTTTTGCCAACAATGTTACCGGTGTCGTCTTAAAACCTCAAGCAAGACGTCCACTCTTGTTTAAAATCTGGTTTAATTACTCTTTGAAAAAAGCGTTTAAGAAACATCAAATAGATTTATTTTTCTCACCAGATGGATACCTCTCACTGAGTTCCGAACTTCCTCAGATAGGCGTTATTCACGATTTAAATTTCGAACATTACCCAGAAGACCTGCCTGGTTGGGCACTCAGATATTTGAAAAAATACTTTCCGAAGTTTGCTAAAAAAGCCAAGCACATCATAACGGTTTCAGAATATTCACGACAGGATATTATTAATACCTATAACATAGATCCTAATAAAATTACTGTTGCACACAATGGTGCTTCGGAACTTTTCAAGCCGCTTAAAGAATTTAGTAAAGTTGCTGTTCAACAACAATACGCAAAAGGTAATTCCTATTTCGTATTTGTTGGCGCCCTACATGCCAGAAAAAACGTTCAACGATTGTTCAAGGCCTATGACATTTTCAAATCTAATTCTAACTCTACAACGCAATTGGTAATTGTCGGTGAAAAACTATGGAGAGACTCTTCATTAGAAAAAACCTATCAACAACTTCAATTCAAAAATGAAATCCATTTTACTGGACATTTACCTATGGATGAATTGGTAAAAGTAGTTGGAGCCGCAAAAGCTATGATTTTCCCTTCTTATTTTGAAGGATTTGGTATCCCCCTTGTAGAGGCCATGCAATCCGGAGTACCTGTAGTATGCGGCGATAGAACAGCTTTACCCGAAGTAGTTCAAAATGCTGGATTATTAGTAGACCCCTTTGATGATCGAAGTATAGCGGATGGCATGACAATCGTTGATACTGAAGATGAATTCAGAGCCAAAATGATCGAAAAAGGGCTAGAAAGAGCCGAACAATTTAGCTGGGATTTTACAGCAGATAAAATTTGGTCTGTCCTTGAAAGGGAGATGGAAAGCTTGAAAAAGTAAAGGTGGATATCGATTTTCGATTCTCGTTTTTCGATTCTCGATTCTCGATTTTCGATTTTCGGTTCAAATTTCGTTTAGCGTTTCATAGCTCGATCAATATCTCTCTTAGTGTCTTTATCTTTCAAGTCGTGACGTTTGTCATGCAATTTCTTACCGCGCGCCAAATGAATACGCAATTTGGCCAAGTTTTTTTCATTGATGAACAGTTTAGATGCAACAATCGTCAATCCTTTATCTTTTAACTTACGCTCCAGCTTCTTTAGTTCAGTTCGTTGTAGCAACAACTTTCGGTCTCTTTTTGGAGCATGATTGTAATAAGATCCATTTTCATATTCTTGAATGTACATGTTTCTTAAAAACAACTCGCCTTTAACTAGCACACCAAAAGATTCCATAATACTAGCCTTACCACTTCTAATGGATTTGATTTCAGTTCCGGTTAAAACAATACCAGCGGTAAAATCATCTATCAATTCAAATTCGAATCGCGCTCGTTTATTTTTTATCTCCTGTGTTGCCATTGCTAGGCAAAGATAATGATGTATTTTTTAATCGATTCGAAATATGGCTGTTTGTATTGCTTAAGAATTATCGTTAAATTAGAAAAGTGCTTGACCTAAACGTCTATAACAAACTGAACCCAGAAAAGGGGAAGTTGCTCATTACAGAGCCATTCCTTGAAGGTGATTACTTTCAAAGAGCCGTTATTCTCTTGTGTGAACACAATGAAGAAGGATCTTTTGGGTTTGTATTGAACAATTATGTTGATATAGGCCTCAATCATTTTGAAGACATTCCTGAATTTGACACCAAAATCTCAACAGGAGGACCGGTAAGCACCAAAAACCTATACTATATCCATACGCTTGGCGACAAATTGAAAGGCAGTATTCAAGTGCATAAGAATTTGTATGCTGGTGGCGACTTTGAACAACTAAAAACTTTAATGGCTACAGGACTCGTTAAACGCAATGAGGTCAGGTTCTTTTTAGGCTATTCTGGCTGGGTTGAAAAGCAATTAGAAGGAGAACTCAAACACAATTCATGGTTGGTCAGTGATATTTCAAGTGTCGAAGAAATTATGAATGTGGATTACGAAAATATCTGGAATGATTATATGGAGCGTCAAGGCGGTAAGTATAAAGCATTTGCCCATTTCCCTAAGAACCCGGAGTTGAATTAGGATTCGATTCTCGATTCTCGATTTTCGATTTTCGATTTTCGATTTTCGTAATTGTTAATTGCACATTGTTAATTGATAATTGTTAATCGATAATCGCACGAACCGAACGCAGTGAGCGCCTATCCCCATTTATCATTCAACAACTTCGTAAACTGAATAGCCGTTTCGTTAGCATACTCTTTTGTTCGATAAGTATCCACCCAAATCACACCTTGAATGGCATTGGTCAAGAAAACCTCATCTGCCACCAATAAGTTTTGAGGGGAAATATTACATTCGTAAACCTTTATTTCATTGGCTAAGGCCAGATTTATTATCTGCATTCGCATAGTTCCGCCTAAAGGACCTAAATCTAAACTTGGCGTATATAAAACTCCGTTTGAAACAACGAATAAATTAGATGACCCTCCTTCAATGATTCCCATCTTATAATTCTGAATCAACAAATCATCCAATCCTTTTTCACGCGCTTTTAACTTCGCCATGATATATATCAAACCATTCTTAGTTTTGAAGGCCGAAAGTGGATTGATATCCTTTTTGATTTCGTCATAAAGATCAATGCGATATCCTTTCTCGTTTAGAACGTATTCATTGTTTTCATATGATTTTGCTTCAATGAAATAATCTACAAAATTGGATGAAGGCAAAAACGTCCCTCCAGGTTTACGGTCAATCGAAAATCTGACACGACCACCTTGAGTAATTTTATTTTCGTCAACTAAGGTTTGAATCTCCTCTGAAAAATGCTCAACTGTAAAGTGAACAGGAGGATTCATTTGCAAAGCCTCCATTCCAGCAACCAATCTCTTAAAGTGATTATCCAGGTTTATTGCACGACCATTTAATACCCGAATAGATTCAAACAATCCGTCACCATACAAATAAGCCCTATTCCCTGACATGATTGAATAAGATGCTGCAGGAATTAACACGCCATTATTGTTTACATATTGATTCATCAGAAAATTTTAGAAAAGAAGTTCAACAAATATTCATAATCCACCAAAGAGATAAAAACGATCCCGAAAATGGCACCGGCAAAATGGGCGTCATGCGCAATGCCAGTCCCTCCCCTTTTTGACATGTAGTATTCAACAGCTAAAATGATCGGACCAAAAATATAAGCCTTTATCGGTATAGGTAAAAACAGTAACATCAATTCAACATTCGGATTCATGATGACAAATGCAAATAAAACGGCCATCACCGCACCTGAGGCTCCAAGTGAATTATAGTTCGGATTGTCTTTGTTTCTGCTTAAAGACAATATGGTTGAAAAAAAGATCCCTCCGACATAAAGACAAGCAAAATACATATATCCTTTTGCCCCATGAAGCGCAATCAATTCCATTTCCAAAATCTCTCCAAAGCCAAACAATACGTACATATTGAATATCAGATGCATCCAATCTGCATGAATAAATGCATGGGTGAATGATCGGTACCATTCCTTGTTGTGAACAACACTGTACGGATTGAACATGAGCTTCCATTTGAACTCATTATCACCGAATGCTTTAACGGAAATCAGAATAGTTACTACTAATAATAAATAGGTAATGTACATTTAATGGTTTCTTTTCTTCCGTTCACAAGAATTATCTAAATTGCATTCAATCCTGATAATTAATATCGGGGCTAAGTAATTGATATGAAGGACTACACATTTTATATACTGTCAATCTTCTTTTTTGTTTCATTGTCAAGCTGTGGAAACACCACTCGAGAATTATCTGAAGAAGAAGTTGCCATTAGCGAAGAGCTAAAAACCAAATATCAACATGTTGAAACATTGGTCTTTGACAAAGACACCTTACTGGCTTCAAGTGAGGTGCTCACCTTTTATTCTGAAAGAGATTATAGTCCAATTTGGGTAGAAAAAGAGGGGCTAAATGATAATGGAGAAGAGATGCTCTCACTGATTGGAGATTCAAGAGATTATGGCTTTTTACCCGAAATGTTTCATTACTCTGATATCGTAGGGTCTAAAAACTCTGCTGTTTTAGATGCAGAAATGCTTCTGACAAATGCCTTCATGTTGTATATCACTCATATCAATGTAGGATTTACAGACACCTTGGATTACAGCTATAAATGGAAAAAAGACAAAATTCAATTCAGTATAGAAGAAGAATTAGATAAAGTGGCCTTGGGTGAATCTGTAAAAGAAATCATTCTGTCCAAACAACCCGATTTTTGGGATTATCGCCAACTTCAAAACGGATTAACCGCCTTTTTAGATGAATATCCTTTGGATACCAATCACTATGACATCCCAGCTTTTAAAGAAGATTCAGTATTATGCTACAAAGTGGCTCACGCAGCACTCTTAGGACATGCTTTCATTGACTCAAGCGTGAGCGCACAAGATTCATCCTTCATAGAACAGCTCAGAAAATTTCAAAAAATAAACGGTTTATTGGATGATGCCATTGTGGGTAAATGGACTGGACGTGCATTGAACAAAAGTAATACAGACAGATTCTACTCTGCCGCCATCAGCTTAGAAAAATGGAGATGGAAACAAGCTTATCCTGACAAATACATTCGTGTGAACATCCCTGAATTCACCTTGTATTTCGTGGATAGTAATGAGGTTAAACGTAAACACAGAGTTGTAGTTGGAGCCTACGCTACTCAGACCCCAGAATTCCAGGCAACATTGAAGCGCATGGTTACCAACCCATTTTGGCACGTGCCCTATTCTATCGCGTCAACTGAAATACTTTATGGCGCTAGAAAAGACACAGGTTATTTTTCTAAACGAGGATATAAAATCTTTAAAAAGGGAGAAGAAGTTGATCCAAAAACGGTTGACTGGTCGAAAGTTGGGCAAAACTCTTTCGGCTACAAAGTTCGTCAAGAAGGTGGTGGCGGAAACAGTCTTGGACGAATTAAATTTTTGTTCCCGAACGAACATTTTGTTTTCATACATGATACCCCATCAAAGCGTTTATTTAAAAATGATGTTAGAGCTTATTCTCACGGTTGTGTGCGATTAGACCAGCCATTTGATTTAGCAAAATCCTTAATCATTGCAGATGGCATGACTGAGAAAATGCCTGCAGACACATTAGATAGCCTTGTTGTGAGAGGCAATCAACGCGTTTTAGAATTGAATGATCCGTTTGAAGTTTACATTGAATATATCACCGCAACTGGAGATAGTAGTGGAAATGTTATTTTTCATCCCGATATTTACGGTCGAGATGAAAAGTTCATCACCAATACTTTTAAAAAATTCAATTGATTTCATTTTATGAATCACCCCACTCCGAAAAAGCTTGCAAAAATTTTAGAAGCCCACGGACACCAACGTACAGACAATTATTTCTGGATGAACGACAGGGAAAATCCTGAAGTTATTAGTCATCTTAATGCTGAAAATGAGTATTTAGATCACGTTTTGGCTGAAACAAGAGCTGACCAAGAATTACTGTTCGCAGAAATGAAAGGTCGAATTAAAGAGGATGATTCGTCTGTACCTTATTTTAAAAATGGCTATTGGTATTATTCTCGCTATGAGGAGGGAAAAGAATATCCGATTCACTGCAGAAAAAAAACGTCTCTTGATCATGAAGAAGAAATTCTAATTGATGAGAATGTTGAAGCTAAAAATCACCCGTATTATGATGTCGTGGCTTTTTCAATAAGCAGAAACAATGAAATCATGGCTTTTGCCGAGGATATTACGGGAAGAAGGATGTATCAGATTAGATTTAAAAATCTTGTCACTGGCCAAATCATATCAAAAACATTGACCAATTGCGGATCGGATATTGCATGGCACAATGATAATAAACGCATTTATCATTCCATAAAAGATACCGAAACTTTAAGACCTTTTAAGGTTTTGTCATTTGATATTGAAGCCGAACAAAATGCCGAAATATTTGAAGAAAAAGACGACACCTTTATTTGTGGCGTTTCTATCTCTAAGGATTTTGGGTACATCACAATTGGGTCTTACAGTACACAAACAACCGAGCATCAAATTAAATCTGCATATGACGATTCTGCCTTTGAAGTATTTTTGCCCAGACAAAGAGATCATGAATATTATATTGAAGTCTTAGAAGAGCAAGTTTATATTAAATCGAATTTAAAAGCTGAAAATTATAAGCTTGTTCAAACTACTTTAGATAAAAAAGAACCTGAACAATGGCGAGAAATTCAAGCCCATTCAGAAACAATTCTTTTAGAAGATTTTGAGGTGTTTAAAGACTTCATTGTGGTTCAAGAAAAAGAAAACGGCCTGAGCAGATTAAGAGTGTATAATTTGGCCAAAGGTGAAAATAAAATCATGCCACCGTTTGAAGAAACTTACACTTTGTATTTAGGGACTAATCCTGAGTTGGATGCACTTAACGTGCGCATAGGATACAGTTCAATGACCACACCTCATTCGG
>JAUHXX010000287.1 GCA_030426825.1 Bacteroidia bacterium
ACAGATGGAAATTTACCTATTACCAGTTTAGATCTCAAGACCTATTTTTCACAAGAAGAATTTGTAGTAAAAACTTGCCAGCAAATCAACAAGGATATGGTTGGATTAATTCAAAATCCATTGGAAATTAATGTGGATTTGGAGCAAGATGTTTTAGAACAGTTGGTGCGAATAGTAGCACAAAACTTGAAAAAAATGAGCGATCTCCACTTGCGTCAGTTCATCTACAAAGTTGACATGAAAGAACAAGAATTTGAATCTAATTTGAATCGGCAACTTGGAATTGAAGATTTGGCATTTAAGGTAATTAGACGAGAGGCGCAAAAAATCTTTCTTCGGATTAAATTTAGTCAACAGTAATATTTGTTTGATTTGGCTCTCAGTGTTTAGATAATTTTTAGATTTGTATATAAGGGTAGAAATGTAAAAAACCATGGATAAATTCACTTATATTGGAAATAGTGACGTAAATGCAATTGACGATTTATATCATAAATATGTAGCAAATCCTGAATCCGTTGATATTCAATGGGCTCGTTTCTTTGAGGGAGTAGATTTCGCTAAAACAGATTTTGAGAATGGAGGTATTCCAGAAAATTTTCAAAAAGAATTTAAAGTTATTAATCTTATCAATGGTTATCGGACCCGCGGACATTTGTTTACTAAAACAAATCCTGTTCGAGAAAGACGTCAATATGCACCTACCCTTGATTTAGAAAATTTTGGATTAGAAGCATCAGATTTACAAACTGTTTTTCAGGCTGGTAACGAAGTTGGAATTGGTCCAGCGACTTTAGAAAGCATTGTTCAGCATCTTGAAGAAACGTATTGTCAGTCTATCGGCATTGAGTATGTCTACATGCGTGAACCAGAGCGAATGCAATGGTTTAAAGAGAATATTGAGCTTAAGAACAGACCAAAATTCACAGCTGATGAAAAAAGACATATTTTCAAAAAAGTTAGTTCTGCTACCATATTCGAACAATTTTTGGCAAAAAAATATGTGGGTCAAAAGAGATTCTCAATTGAAGGAGGTGAAGCGTTAATTCCTGCACTAGATGTAGTTATTCAAAAAGCAGCGGAACTGGGTGTGAAAGAAGTAGTGATGGGAATGGCGCACAGAGGAAGATTAAGTACGCTTGTCAACATTTTTGAAAAAGACCATGTTTCGATATTTAACGAATTTGACGGTAAAATTTTCGAAGCGGATGATTCTTTTGATGGTGATGTAAAATACCATTTAGGTTTCTCAACGGAAGTGGATACAGTAAGCGGTAATAAAGTTCAGTTAACATTGGCACCAAATCCTTCGCATCTTGAGGCGGTTGACCCAGTTGTTCAAGGAATTGCGAGGGCAAAAATTGACGATTATTTAGAGAGCGAAAAAGATATTATTACTGTTGCCGTTCATGGAGATGCGGCTATTGCTGGGCAAGGAGTTGTGTATGAAGTTGTGCAAATGGCGCAATTAGATGGATATAGAACTGGTGGAACGATTCATATTGTTGTGAACAACCAAGTTGGATTTACAACGAATTATAAAGATGCGAGATCTTCAACCTACTGTACAGATATAGCTAAGACTACACTTTCGCCTGTTTTTCATGTTAATGGTGATGATGTGGAGGCTGTAGTGCAAACTTTGAGCATTGCGGTGAAATACCGACAAAAATTTAACAGAGATGTTTTCATTGATCTGTTAGGATATAGAAAATATGGGCATAACGAGGGAGATGAGCCGAAGTTTACTCAACCTAAGTTGTATAAAGCCATTGCAAAACATCCAAACCCAAGAGAGATTTATTTAAAACAGCTGATTTCTGAAGGGATTTTAACTGCAGCAGAAGGGAAAAAAATTGAAGAAGACCACATGGCCTCTTTAGATCAAGCACATACAGATTCTAAAAAACACGATCAAGCTGAAGTAACGAATTTCTTGGCAGATACTTGGAAAGGTTATCGCCATGGAAAAGAAAAGGATTTTGAGGCTTCACCATCAACTGCTATAGACAAAAAGAAGGCCTTAGAGCTTGGAACAAAATTAGCGACTTTACCTGAAGACCTTAGTTATTTTAGAAAGATTAAAAAGTTGTTGAACGATCGTCTTGAAATGTTAAAAGATGATAAGTTAGACTGGGGAATGGCTGAAATGTTAGCCTATGCTTCATTACTTGATGAGGGTCACCCTGTAAGAATTTCAGGACAAGATGTTGAAAGAGGTACTTTCTCTCACCGTCACGCAGTTGTTAAAACTGAGGATGATGAACAAGAAATTATCACACTGAATAGATTAAACGATAAACAAGCTAAATTTCACATTTATAACTCATTGTTGTCTGAATATGGAGTACTAGGTTTTGAATATGGATATTCTTTAGCCACGCCACAGGGCTTAACAATTTGGGAAGCTCAATTCGGTGATTTTTATAATGGTGCACAGATTATGGTTGACCAATTCATTTCTTCAGGAGAAGATAAATGGTATGTCCAATCAGGTTTAGTCATGTTGCTTCCTCATGGTTATGAGGGGATGGGTGGAGAGCACTCTTCAGGAAGAATAGAAAGATTTTTACAACAGTGCGCTGACTTGAATTGGCAAATATGTAATACCACAACTCCTGCGAATCATTTCCATTTGTTAAGAAGACAAATTCACAGAGAATTTAGAAAACCATTAGTTGTATTTTCTCCTAAGATGTTGTTGAGGTATCCAAAAGCAGTTTCGTCAATTGATGAATTGGCTAAAGGATCTTTCCAAGAAGTCTTGGATGATGATGTGAAAAAAGATGCTGTTGATACAATTGTACTTTGTTCAGGTAAATTCTATTATGAAGCGAAAGAACAAGCAGAAGAAAGAGGAATTACGAATGCAGCGTTCATTAGATTAGAGCAAATGTATCCGTTCCCTAAAAAGCAGTTAGATGCGGTTTTAGGAAAGTATAAAAAAGCGAAGAAAGTTATTTGGGCACAAGAAGAACCACAAAACATGGGGCCATGGTCGTATGTTGCTCTTGAACTAAGAGAGATGAACCTTGATGTGGTTTCTAGAAGGTCATCTGCTGCACCTGCTGCTGGATCACGTGCATTACACAAGAAAAGATTAGAAGAGTTATTCAACAATCTGTTTGATAAGATTGCTGGCAAATAAATAATTAAATTAAAAAACAGAAGATGTCTGTATTAGAGATGAAAGTTCCCTCACCGGGAGAGTCAATTTCAGAAGTTGAAATCGCAATGTGGCTAGTAGCTGACGGTGATTATGTTGAAAAAGATCAAGCAATTGCTGAGGTAGATTCAGATAAAGCAACTTTAGAATTACCTGCGGAAGCAGCTGGAATTATAACTTTAAAAGCAGAAGAAGGTGATGCTGTTGCTGTTGGAGCAGTTGTATGTTTAATAGATACAAGTGCTTCGAAACCAGACGGAAGTTCTGCTCCTAAAAAGGAAGACACAAAAGAGGAAGCTCCTAAAAAGGAGGAGGCCCCAAAAAAGGAAGCTGCTGTCACTTCTAGCACAGCAGAGACCTCTTCAGAAACCAAAACCTATGCTACTGGAACTGCAAGTCCAGCTGCAAAAAAGATTTTAGCCGAAAAAGGCATGGACGCCTCAAGTATTTCTGGTACAGGAAAAGATGGTCGTGTTACAAAAGAAGATGCTGTAAAAGCAGTACCATCTATGGGAACACCAACGGGTGGATCCAGAGGAACTTCAAGAAGTAGAATGTCTATGTTACGTCGTAAAGTTGCAGAACGCTTGGTTGAAGCCAAAAATACAACAGCCATGTTGACCACTTTTAATGAGGTAGACATGTCTCCAATTTTTGCTTTGAGAAACGAGTATAAAGACATGTTTAAAAACAAACACGGAGTTGGATTGGGCTTTATGTCTTTCTTCACCTTGGCTGTGGTGAGAGCCTTGAAAATGTATCCTGCCGTAAACTCAATGATAGATGGAAAAGAAATGATTTCTTACGATTTTGTGGATGTTTCCATAGCCGTTTCCGGACCTAAGGGCTTAATGGTTCCTGTAATAAGAAATGCCGAAAACCTAACTTTTAGAGGCGTAGAGTCTGAAGTGAAACGTTTGGCTATTCGCGCACGCGACGGACAAATAACTGTAGATGAAATGACAGGTGGAACCTTTACCATTTCCAATGGAGGTGTTTTTGGAAGTATGTTATCCACTCCAATCATCAACCCGCCACAAAGCGGTATATTGGGCATGCATAATATTGTGGAACGTCCAGTGGCCATAGATGGTAAAGTGGAAATAAGACCAATTATGTACGTGGCTTTATCTTACGACCATAGAATTATAGACGGTAAAGAATCTGTAGGGTTTTTGGTTGCCGTTAAAGAAGCTCTGGAAAAGCCAACAGAGTTGTTAATGAACAACGATATTAAAAAAGCACTGGAATTATAACCAGAGATATTTGTCTGTTTATAGGAAATAGCTGAAACTTTAAAAAATAAGTCTCAGAAGGTTAAAAACAAGGAAGCGCAATCTAAAAATTAGATTGCGCTTTTATCTTGAAAATAACTAACTAAAAAAAATTAACAAGAATATTAATGGAAATAACCGTTACAACAACAATAACCAATCCAATTATAAAAAATTTGTTGATAGAATTATACTCATCATCCATGACTTAAAAATTTTGATTAAGGGACTTCTTTTAATCTTTAAGAGGAAATAAAACCCTGTGCATTTTAAACACAGAGTTTTATGAATTTTCCCTTAAAGGTAATTGATTAATAGCGATGTAAATATCTTAATAATCTGAA
>JAUHXX010000288.1 GCA_030426825.1 Bacteroidia bacterium
AATACGATACTGTGCTTCTTGATTGTCAAAAATGCCCCAATCCTTAATTTCGCCGAGATTATTGGCGGCAAGTTCAGAGCTTAAGAGGCCAACAACGTGATTACTATCCAGTCTGATATCTCCTTTAGTAGAATGAACTTCAATTTTCATCCGATTGATCAGTGATTCTACCTGACCCAGTTCATCAGAAAAATGTGTGAAAGATAAACTGTCAGACTTGTATTCCACTACTTGATTAGAATTGCTTTGAACAATTATCTGCGTTTCGTTTTCTTCAATATCGTCTGTTGTGTGAGAGCTCATCACCTTCACCTCAATCTTTTTCAAACTATCACCTTGATATTCATTATGGATTATTTGCGTATCACCAATTTCAATGATTTCTTCAAAGTTAAATTCGTTCAGAAGCGAATCTGAAATGAAAGCCATTGCGCGGTGATCGTTCAACTGTTGCTCAACGTTCGATACGGCGAGCATCACATTCTTATCAATCAGTTTTTGTTTGGCATCCAAACTATTATCAATCCATTTATATTGAATCACGATTATCCCTACCAGGGCAATGGCCATGGCTGTAATTAATAAAGGGATGCTTTTATTCGACATAATTCAAAGGTAGGGGCATTGTAAAGATAGGGCCAAAACTTTAACCTTTTTTAACCTCGCATTTGCTTAACTTTAACCTCATTAGGCCTTTGCTCAACCTAACTTTGTCTCAAACAAATTGATAACGTAAAAATTGAATTATGAAAAACGTAGGAACTAAAATTTTGGCTGGAGTTGGTGCAGTAGCGCTCACGGCGGCAGTATTTTCTTTTGCTTCTTCAGATAATCCTGATCAACCTGAGATGAAAAATTATGAAGTGATCAGAATGGTTAGTGGTCAAACCACAGTATATGATACTACAGTAGCTGTGAATTCAAACTATTCACCAAATGATTACTTGGCAGATTTAGGCTTTGCAAACGATAACGAAATCAGCATTATTGATTTTACTCAAAATGGTACAACGAATGAGTTTACTTTCTCAAGTCATGATGATGGTAATGGAGAACATAAAGTGGTGATGATTCAAATGGACGAAGAAACTGAAGATATTCAGCAAATAGAAAATGCAGATGGAAATCATGAAATAAGAATTGAGAAAAAGGTAATTAAAACAGAAGGTGGTGAAGATGTGGACATTCAGGTAGAAGTTGATCAATTACTAGAAGGAATCAATATTGATAGTTTAATTGCTGTTGCTATGGAAGGGCACGAAGGCGATTCTGGTCAAGTTATTGTAAAAAAGATGATCATTTCTGAAGAAGAAGTTGACGGAGATGGAACTAACTTAGAATGGCATTCGATTGATGCAGAGGGCGCAGATTATCATAAAGAAGTTTCAGGTGATAATCATCATATGGAAGTTGCTGTTTGGGGAGATGCCGAAGATTTCACCTTGGTAATTGTTTCAGACCCTTCAACTGATCCTAGCACAAAAACCATGTTGAATAAAGAAAATAAAGAAGTACCGGTTTTCAAAGTATTTCCAAACCCTTCTAATTCAACCTCAGAAATCCAATTAAATTTTGCAGATAAAGCGCCAACTTCAATTTTAATCACTGACATGCGAGGTGCTACTGTTGCGAAAATGCAATTAGGGGAATACAAAGGTCAGTTTAATAAAACCTTAGATGTTTCTAAATGGGAAAAAGGTGTTTACATTATTCAGGTAGATCATGGTTCTGAGAAATTGATGGAAAAATTAATTGTTGAATAACTTTTAGTAAGCAAATGTTTCGAGATAGTGAAACAATTTTTCATGGGAACCCCTCGCTTTTTAGTGAGGGGTTTTTTATTAACTTTGACCTTTAAATCCAAGAAAAAATTAAAGTGAAATTAGGAGATGATGAGCTTATAGAAAGCTCAAACGACAAGCTCCGAATTCACGAATAGTATTAAAATAAAATTTATATGAGTAAAGCATACGTTTTTCCAGGTCAAGGAGCGCAATTCGTTGGAATGGGTAAAGATTTATACGATAATTCAACGGTTGCAAAAGATTTGTTTGAAAAGGCAAACGAAATTTTAGGATTCAGAATCACAGATATTATGTTCTCAGGAACAGATGAAGAATTGAAGCAAACAAAGGTGACTCAGCCTGCAATCTTTTTACATTCGGTTATTTTATCTAAGGTATTGGGAGATGATTTTAACCCAGAAATGGTGGCTGGACATTCTTTAGGTGAATTATCTGCTTTAGTGGCGAATGGTACTTTGACATTTGAAGATGGCTTGAAATTAGTTTCGCAAAGAGCCCTTGCTATGCAAAAAGCTTGTGAGGCAGAACCTTCAACAATGGCTGCTATCTTGAATTTAGAAGATAAGGTGGTAGAGGACGTTTGCGCATCAATTGACGAAGTAGTGGTTGCAGCAAATTATAACTGCCCAGGTCAATTGGTGATTTCAGGATCTGTACCTGGAATTGATAAGGCATGTGAAATTTTGCTAGAAAAAGGTGCAAGACGTGCATTAAAATTACCTGTTGGTGGGGCATTTCACTCACCATTAATGGAGCCGGCAAGAGCTGAATTAGCAGCTGCAATAGAAGCAACTGAATTTTCAACTCCAACTTGTCCTGTTTATCAGAATGTAACAGCGAGCGCAGTAGTAGATCCAACAGAGATTAAACAAAACCTAATTGCACAACTTACCGCACCTGTAAAATGGACGCAGACTATGAATCAAATGATTGCTGATGGCTGTTCATCAGTTGTAGAAGTAGGTCCAGGAAAAGTATTACAAGGCCTATTCAAAAAAGTTGATAGAGCTTTCCCAACTGAAAGTGCTGCATTGGCTGAAGCTTAAACTTAAATAAAAATACATTTGTAAACCACTGTTCTTTGTTGAATGGTGGTTTTTTTGTCTGTGAGCTAAACTTTAATTCAAACCTCTAGTCTTGTTACGTTTTCAATTTTTGAACACCATTCTTTTCTGACAAAATGTTTCGCAATCAATAATTAATGAGACTGGAAAGTTCGAAATGAAATGAAGAAATCATCCAGCCGAATTTATTTTTGAAAAGAATAAGGTGAAAGATGAAAAGCGGTTTACAAAGGCCGAGCCTTCAGCGAGATTTTTTGGTCCTTTTGTAGATATGACAAAAGGACAAGGATATTTAAAGTTTCTAGCTGCTAACAATTCATCTATTTTCTTTTGTAAAAATCACCTTGCATTAAGCTACACGGAGCGAGGGATCTTTGCAGCATTTAATTTTTCACTGCAGAAAAAGTTACCTCCACTCAATTTCTGACATCAATAAAAAAAAACAAGACGTTATGAAAAAGAATATAATCCTCCTTTTATGCCTAATAACCGGCTTCACATTTAGCCAAGAAGATTTCACAACCGAATTTTTTGTATCTGATTTCAATGAAAACCCTGTCAGTAGTTCTGATATCGAAATTTATACCCCTGATGGCAACTTGCTGATGACAAAAACTACCAATGACGTTGGAATTTTTGATACACGCTTAGTAGCTGGTACCTATCACATTAAATTAAAGCAAGCAGATCAAGTAAAAAAAGAGGCAGATGTGAACATCCCTGAATTAGACGGGAATAAAATCTATAATAAAGTACGCATTCATGTGTTGTACGAAGCTGAGGACAATTTTACAATCGAAAATTTGAATTTCGAACCGGGTTCCGCTAAAATTCAAGAAGAATCTTATGAAATTCTGGATAAACTGGCTGTTTACTTATCCAATCGTGAAGATGAAAAATTTGAGATTGCTGGACATACTGATGCGGATGGCTCTGAGGATTTTAACCTGAATTTATCTCAAGAGCGTGCTCAGAATGTTCGTCAATATTTAGTGGCGGTTGGCGTGAATCCAGATCAACTCAGTTTTAAAGGCTATGGAGAGTCAAAACCAATAGCCGATAACGATTCTGAAAATGGTAAAGCATTGAATAGAAGAACAGAACTGGTGAAATTGAGTGAGTAATAGTAAAATGGGAGTACGAGTTTTCCAATTAAGTTCGGTGATTTTTTGATTTTGTTCCTGCAGATTCAATTGAATTTGAGGATGTCTTTATTTTTCCTGAAAATTCAACATCTAAAAAACGCATTTAATTATTAAAGATTTGTTGGCCCAAGTATTCACTGAGTTGAATAGTAGATTCGGTTGTGATATGGCTCCCGTCATAAGTTTCATAACCAGTTCTGGCTACTTCAATCCAAATACCTCCCACTGCTTCGAATCTAGAAATGAAATCGTCAAATCTGAAGGCTGTCATTTCTTCTTCAAGTTTATCCATTGAAATCATTGTTGGTGGTCTATAAGCGTAAACCCTTCGGCCATTTTGCACCTCTGTCTCCACGAAATTAAAGAATTGCTCATAGGTGCTAGGGTCGATCAAGGTTTTCGAAAAGGTCTTTGTATAGCTTTCAAGTCCGGCTAAAGTGTCAAATTTGACGTTGTTTTTGGATACCCATCCATCAGGATGAAAAGTTTCGGTTTCAATGGATAATCCTAAAAAATCATTTGCGGTGATGGGGTCAAAGTATTGCAGTACCTCGGTTTTGGCCAGTCTGGTTGTAACGTCAAATTTTGAGCGTTCAAATTCTTGTTTAAAATGTTCATCCGAGATAGCTGATTTTGTAAATGCGTGCGGAGTAATTCCAAAAACATAGATGCCCGATTTCTTGTCCTTCAATTGACCCTTACAAAAATCTAACATCCGTTGAGAGAAACTAGCAGAGCT